>CAMJHI010000243.1 GCA_946405475.1 uncultured Clostridia bacterium | reverse complement strand
ATCGCCCTGCAGGATATGGGGCACAAGCGGCTGGCGATCGAGGCGGGCGAGGACCCGGTGAACAACCCCATTGAATACATCCTCGACTGCATCAAAACCATCTATTCCGTCCACCACAAAAACGGCGACATCCGCCGCGTGAACGTGAACATTGCCGCGACCACGGTCGAAAACTATCGCAAGCTCAAGGACGCGGGCATCGGCACTTATATCCTCTTTCAGGAAACCTACAACAAGGAAAGCTACCTGCAGCTGCACCCCACGGGGCCGAAGCACGATTACGATTACCACACCGAGGCAATGGACCGCGCCATGGACGGCGGCATTGACGATGTGGGTCTGGGCGTGCTGTTCGGGCTGGAGGGCTACCAGTATGAATTCGCCGGGCTGATGATGCACGCCGAGCACCTCGAAGCCGTTCACGGCGTCGGTCCCCACACCATCAGTGTGCCGCGCGTCAAACACGCGGACGACATCGACCCCGACGTATTCGACAACAGCCTGTCCGACGAGCTGTTTGCCAAGATCGTGGCCTGCGTGCGCATCGCCGTGCCCTACACGGGCATCATCATTTCCACGCGCGAAAGCGAAGCCGTGCGCGGCAAGGTGCTGGAGTTCGGCGTGTCGCAGATCAGCGGCGCGTCGCGCACCTCGGTGGGCGGCTACACCGAAGCAGAACGCCCGCACGATTCCGAGCAATTTGACGTGTCCGACCAGCGCACGCTCGACGAGGTGGTGCGCTGGCTGATGGAGCTGGATCACATCCCCTCCTTCTGCACCGCCTGCTACCGCGAGGGGCGCACGGGCGACCGCTTCATGAGCCTGTGCAAATCCGGGCAGATCCTCAACTGCTGCCACCCCAACGCGCTGATGACCCTTGCCGAATATTTAACGGATTACGCCGGCGACGAAACGAAAAAGATCGGTTCGGACATGTTGCAGCGTGAACTGAAAAAGATCCCCAACGACAAGGTGCGCGCCATCGCCGCGCAGAACATCGACGACATCCTGCACTCCAACAAACGCGACTTCCGTTTTTAATAATCCCGAGATACTGTTTTATTGAGGCAAGGCGTTATGCCTGCGATCGACGGCATCGTAACCGACCGCCTTTTCCGAGATACTGTTTTATTAAGGCAAGGCGTTATGCCTGCGATCAACGGCATCGCAACCGACCGTCTTTTCCGAGATACTGTGCTGTTAACGCAAGGCGTTATGCCTGCGATCGACGGCATCGTAAACGACCGTCTTTTCCGAGATACTGTGCTGTTAACGCAAGGCGTTCTGCCTGCGATCAACGGCATCGTAACCGACCGTCTTTCCGGAGAAAACAGGATATCGTTTTGCCGCAATTCCGCGATCGGGCTGATCCTTATGATCGATCCTCGACAGGAAAAGGAACCGCCATAACAAACCGTCAAACGCTTAAGCTTTATTTCCTGATCGGAACGAACCCGTTTTACGGCAGGCATGTATGCTTGCCCTACGAAAAAACGACCTTGTTTCGCAACCGATTTCAACCACATTAAGCCGTTGGATTTCGCTTTGTAGGGCACGCATTCTTGCGTGCCGCACGCACGGAAATCCCGCGGCGATCGGCTTGAGCTGACGACAGTGTTCAAAAAGGAGAAACCGCCATGAGCTTAAACGACGCACCCTCCGCCGAACGCATCCACATCGGCTTTTTCGGCCTGCGCAACGCGGGCAAATCCAGCGTGGTCAACGCCTTCACCGGGCAAAAGCTGGCGCTGGTTTCCGCCGTCAAGGGCACCACGACCGACCCCGTGACCAAGGCCATGGAGCTGCTGCCGCTGGGGCCGGTGGTGATCATCGACACCCCCGGCGTGGACGATGAGGGCGAGCTGGGCGAGCTGCGGGTCAGACGCGCGCTGCAGACGCTGAACAAAACCGACGTGGCCGTGCTGGTGGTCGACGCCGCCCTCGGCCTGCGCGAGCCGGACCGCAGGCTGCTCGCCGCGTTTGAAGCCAAAAGCATCCCCCATATCATCGTTTACAACAAAGCCGATCTGCTGCCCGCCGTGCCCGAGGCGCGTGAAAACGAGCTTTACGTCAGCGCCCTGACCGGCGACGGCATTTTTGAGCTGAAAGAAAAAGTCGCCCGGCTGATGCAGACTGTCAAAACCGACAAGACCCTGCTGGGCGATCTGATCAGCCCCGGCGACGTGGTGGTGCTGATCACGCCCATCGACGAATCCGCTCCCAAGGGGCGCATGATCCTGCCCCAGCAAAACGCCATGCGCGACGTGCTCGACCACGGCGCGATCAACCTTGTGGTGAAGGAAACCGAGCTGGAACAGGCGCTGGCCGCGCTCAGCCGCCCGCCGAAGCTGGTCGTCACCGACTCGCAGGCGTTCGGCAAGGTGAAGGACATTGTGCCGCCCGACATGCCGCTGACCTCGTTTTCCATCCTGTTCGCGCGCTACAAAGGCGAACTGGATCTGACCGCCGACGGCGCAGCCGCCGTGGACAGCCTGAAGGACGGCGACACGGTGCTGATAGCCGAAGCCTGCACCCATCACCGCCAGTGCAACGACATCGGCACGGTCAAGCTGCCCCGGCTCATCACCGCCCGCACGGGGAAACAGCTCAGCTTCGCCTTCACCTCCGGCACGGAATTTCCCGACGATCTGTCGCCCTACGCGCTGGTGGTGCACTGCGGCGGCTGCATGATCAACGAACGCGAAATGAAAGCCCGCCTCGCCGCCGCCCGAAACGCCGGCGTGCCCGTGACCAACTACGGCATTCTGCTCGCGCACCTCAACGGCATTCTGGAACGCGCGCTTCAGCCGCTGACCGACTGACCGCCCCAAAAATCAACAGGCCTTTCCCGACGTTTTGCGCGATGGGAAAGGCCTGTTTTGTTGAACAGCTCCTGCCGCATAAGGTTGTGCTGCACACCGCCCTCCCCCTCCGCCCGGCAGCACAAGCACAGGCGGTGCTTGGGAGAATCAGGATAATACTAAATTGTATAATAGAATGAAAAAAGCCGCAGACGAATGCCTGCGACCTGCAAGGGGTGATATAAAATCGCCGTAAAGCTTAACCCGGGAAAGGCTGTAACCGGCAAAAGCCTTTTTCTCCGAACGAACCTTCTGTCAAGCTCTGCAATGCCGCGCAAATTTGGGCTTCGTGCGACGGTTGGGCGGGGATGATGAAATAGTCCCGAATGGATCGGCGCGGAAACGTCAGAACATATACCGGCTTTTTCATAACGGCCAGACGCGCAGAATACTCCGAAAAGTAGGCGTCCGCTTTCTTCCGTGGTCTGTGGTTGTAAAAGATCACGCTTTTCCCGGCGGCGACGTAGTCATTGATTTCGCATTTCCAGACATATTTCACGCTTTTCTGCGTGCCCTTTTTCACACTTTCCACGTTCAGCCCGTTATCCGGGTCGAGAAAAACGAGATCACAATCAGAAAAGGCTGCAAGAGCTTTTCTGTGCCATTCAGAGCGAGCTTGCGTGTCGCGGGGCACCGGGTCATGAACAAAATTGCCGCACCTGAGCAAGCCGGCCTCTTCCAGCTTCTGAACAG
>CAMJHI010000242.1 GCA_946405475.1 uncultured Clostridia bacterium | reverse complement strand
CCGATAAAAGCGGGGAGGCCGCCACCAAAACGGTGACCGGCAAAGACGGCAAAACCGAATACGAAGCCCTGACCACCTACGTCGAATCGATCCAGACCTATCCGGCGCGCGAGGGTGAAACGCTGCCCACCGAGGCGCCGCCGCAGACGGTTCCCGTCGGCAACACCCTGCCCAGCCAGAACAAGCCCTGGCCGGATTACGCCTTCATGAAGGCGCTGCCCAAGGCGGCCGACAAGGTCGATTTTGTGACGACGACCTTTGACGACAGAGGCAACTGCGCCAGCATCAACATCAACGATTATTCTTATGAGCAGTTCCTGCAATACACCAAAAAGCTCGCGGCCGCCGGCTTTGAGCAAAGCTACGGCAACCCGGATTTTCCGGCCAAGGCCGTTGACGGCGACGGCTACTATTACGGCACGTTCGCCAACGGGCTCTATATCACGGTCGCGTTCTACACCGACAAAGCGCCCAACCGCAACTGTGACCTGAACATCACCGTGGCGGATTACGACGTGGGCGGTCTGCACGCGCTGATGAACGGCAGCAACTGAGACGAAGGAAAGGCGGCACCATGAACGTTTTCGATTTTGACAACACCATTTACGACGGTGAAACCTTTGTTGATCTGTTCAAGATGATGCTTGGGCGCGACGCGTCCGTGCTGCGCCACATCCCGCGCATGGTGCGCGGCGTGGCGGAATACAAAACCGGCAAGATGCGGCTGGATGAGGGGCTGGCGCGCTATTCCCGCTATGTGGAGGAATACCTGGCCAAGCTGCCCGACATGAAGGGCATCGTCATGGAATTCTGGGACAACAACATCCACAAGATCAAGCCGTTTTATGAGGACGTGCGGCAGGATGATGATCTGGTCATTTCCGCCTCGCCCGAAATGGTCATCCGCGAGATCTGCCGCCGCATCGGCATCAAGCATTTTATCGCTTCCGAGATCGACCCCGTGACCGGGCGCATCATCAACATGTGCTTCCGCGAAAACAAGGTCAAGGCGTTCCGCGAAGCCTACCCCGACACGACCATCGAATGCCTTTACACCGACTCGATGCACGATAAGCCCCTGATGGATATTTCCAACCACGTGTTCATGGTAAAGGGGAATAAGATCACACAGATCAAATAAAACTGACGCAAAAAAAGCGCTCGGACGTGTCCGAGCGCTTTCTGTTTTCGATCGTTATTTCGCTTTTTTCGGGGCGAACAACACGGAATCCAGCTTTTTCATCAGCCAGCCGAACAGGAACGAGAGCGCGAGCGTGATCGCCAGCGCGGCGGCGAAAAACAGCACGTGGTGCGGCGCGAGCCCCGCCTTGCTCAGTACCTTCATGGGCAGGCGCTGCAAGATAAAGATTTCAAACGTGTGCTTGCCCAGCCATTCCAGCACGCGGTTGTGAACGGTGAATTTCATCGAGCCGAACACCACGAGCAGCGCAAAGCAAAGCGCCTCCGCCACGCGCCAGCCGATGTCGCGGCTGATCCAGTGAGAATAGCGCAGACCCGCCGCCAGGATCAGCACGACGACGATCCAGATGACGTTATTCTTTGTGACGAACGAAACGATTTGTTTTTTGAACAGCGAGAACCACATGCCCAGCGCATAACACAGCACCGTGTCATACCACCAGTAACCCTGAAATTTCGACACGACGAGCATGTAACCGACCGTCAGCGCCGTGACCAGCGCGGCCGCAAGGTATTGGTGTCTGCCCAGCACCGTGAACGCCAGCCACGTGAACAGATACAGCACGAGCATGGCGAAAATATACCAGTTGCTGTTGCCGAGGTTATCCCACGCGAACACGGCGGCGATGATTTTTCTGACCGGAAAGCGCGTGCCCATCAGCAGGCCGACGACAAAAAACGGGATCAGCGCCAGATCGTAATGCACCAGCGTTTTCAGCACGCGGTTTTTGGGGAAGGAGCGCACGTAGCCGCTCCCCTTTTTCTGAATCGACTCGCACACGCCGTAGCCGGAATAAAACAGGAACATGACCACGATGAGCTGACCGAGCTCGGTGGAAATGCGCCCGCCGATGACGTCGACGGCCGCCTTGTAGGGGCTGCAGTAGCTTTTGAAATGGCTGAGCATGACGAGCATGATGAACACGCCGCGCAGGGCGTTGGTGGTGCGCATGGACAGCGCGTCCTCCCGTTCAAAGCCCTTCACGCTGATTTTCGCGCCGACACACGCCAGCACAACCAGCGCCGCATAATAAACGATCACGGTCTTCCCTCCGGTTATTTGCTGCTTTTCTTATTCTTGAGCTTTTTCTCTTCTTTGAGCCTGCGGCGGGCTTCCTGCTCGGCCGCGATCTTTCGCTGACGTTCTTCTTCCGCCCGCGCCTTCTGCGCTTTCTTTTTATCCAGCTTCATTTTCAGCACGACGCCGACAACAATGCCGACGATCAGCAAAATCCCCAGCCAGATAAACATACAAAGCCCAAAGATCGGGTAGCAGAAGCCGCAGACCTTGCATCTGGGGTGCGTCAGGCCCTTTTCCGCCGTCCACCGGGGCACGTCGAAGCTCACCTCATCGCTGAAGGGCGACGTGAGCGGCTGATCGTCAAGGTAGGTCAGATAGCGGACCTTCAGCGTCAGGGTGCGCGCGTCGTCACAGTCGGAGGGTTCGAGCATGATATATTTTTCTTCATCGGAGGCATAGCCGACCATCGTGCTGAGCGTCACGTTCTTTTCCTGATCGCCGACCTTCAGAACGGCGTCGACGGCGATCTGCGATTGCTTCTGCACCGTGAGCCACGCCTCGGCTTCCTTGATCGATTCCGGCGTATCGAAGCGAACCGCCAGATAGGGCATCTGCGTGCTTTCGTCATATTTCACCTGCGCGTCGCGCAGCAGCGGCTTTTCCAGTTCGGTCGGCGCTTTGCCGGGGGCGTTGTCCCTTGTCACCGTCACCGGATTCGTCCATTCGGAAGTAAGAATGCGGGTATCCTGCCCGACGGAATAGCCCACCACCAGCCGCATGCGGAAATACAGCGTGTGATTGTCAAAATCGAACACATAGCGGGTGCTGCCGTCAGACGCTTTTTTGCCGTCGACCTTGCACAAACTGCCCGCCAGCTCGCGGTTTTGGGCATCGTTGAGATAAAACAGCTCCATCGCGCGCACACAGTCGCCGACAGCAAGCTGTTTGTAAAAGCTCGGCGCGGTCAGGTCACTGTCCCACAAGCTGCTGTAATGCCATTCGCCGCCGTCGATGCGGTAATCCAGTTGCAAAAAGAACGCGGCGTTTTCCATGCCGTATTTTTCCCGCCGTTCTTCTTCGCTGCAAAGCGTGAGGTTGGTGAACTGCTCGCTGAACACGCAGCCGATATTCACCCGCTCACAGTAGCCGTCGTCATAAACGCGAAACTGCACGTGGTGCGGGGTTTCAAGCTGATCGACCTTGATGACAGCCGACGCCGTCAGAGCAAACACATTTGCGCTCAGAATCAGCACGGCCAGCAGCCATGCCGCCACTCTCTTTTTCACAGGATCCCTCCATTGTTAATCAAATGATCTGCAAAGCAGGATCGTTAGGGAAACGCTGATTAAATCAGAGTGTGCGAGGGAGCGAGAGATTTTTTCGTC
>CAMJHI010000241.1 GCA_946405475.1 uncultured Clostridia bacterium | reverse complement strand
GCGCCGGTCAGGTGGCGGTAGGTGCTGCCGTCCGTGCTGTCAAGGCTGACGTTGACGCTGTCGAGCCCGGCGGCCTTCAGCTCTTTCGCCCTCTGCTTGAGATAAACGCCGTTCGTCGTCAGCGCCATCGTTTCGATCGCGGGGAGTGAGCGCAGCAGCCGGATGATTTCGCAAACGTCGTGCCTCACCAGCGGTTCGCCGCCCGTAATGCGCACTTTTGTGATGCCGCATGCCGCAAAGGCTTTGGCGATCCGGTAAAAGCTGTCCGGGTCGAGCTCCGCCTCTTTTTTGGCGCAGTCGACCTTGCCGCAATAAACGCAGTTCAGGTTGCAGCGCTGCGTCACGGAAATGCGAAGATATGAAATTTCCCGTCCGAAACTATCCTTCATAACGGTAATCACTCTTGCCGCCGGTCTTTTCCAGCAGCCTGATCTCCTCAATGACCATGCTTCTGTCGATCGCTTTGCACATGTCATAAACGGTCAGCGCCGCGACGGACGCGCCCGTGAGCGCCTCCATTTCGATCCCGGTTTTATAGCTGCATTTGGCGCGGACAGTAATGCCGAGCGTCGTGTCGCTTTCTCTTTCAAAATCCACGGTGATCTTGTCGATGGGGATATTGTGACAAAGCGGGATCAGCTCGCTCGTTTTTTTCGCGCCCATGATGCCGGCGATGCGCGCGGCGGCCAGCCCGTCGCCCTTTTTCAGGTCGGCGTTCAGCAGCGCTTCAAGCGTTTCGCGTTTCATGCGAATGCGCGCGTAAGCGGCCGCGGTGCGCACGGTGACCTCTTTGCCGCCCACGTCGACTATGACGGCTTCACCCTCCTGATTCAGATGCGTCAGCATACTTCGTAGCCTCCCATTTCCGCCAGACGTTTTTGGAATTCGGCCGAATACAGCACGTCTAAAAATGCCTGCACCATCGGGTCGTCAAGATACTTCCCGTCGATCAAAAACTCATAGGTTTCATCGCAGATCGGAATGAAATCGAGCCCGTACATCTTCGCGGCAGAATAAATGCCAAGCCCCGCGTCCGCGTTGCCCGCGGCGATGAGCGCGGCGACCGCCGTGTGGGTGAATTCCTCGTTGCGGTAGCCGTTGATCTGCTCCGGCGAAAGCCCGTTCTGTTCCAGCAGATAATCGCACAGGATCCGTGTCCCCGCGCCGCGCTGGCGGTTGACGTAGCGAAGGTTCCGGACGTCTTTGAATGCTTTTACGCCCAGCGGGTTGCCCGGGGCCACCATCAGCCCCTGTACGCGCTTGACGCCCTTGACCGTCACGGCTTTGCCGCCGGGGATATATTTTTCAACGTAAGATTTGTTGTATTCGCCCGTTTCCGTGTCCAGCAAATGAATACCGCCCATGTGCGCGTGACCGTCGCGCACGGCATAGATCGCGCCCATGCTGCCCACGTGCGTGGAACAAACGCGAAACGGCGCGCCCTGTTCGGCGAGGAAGTTGGCGACCTCGTCGATGAGCGGGTCGTGGCTGCCGGTGACGATGAGGGTGTTCTCGATTTCGTTGAGCGGCTTATACAGACGGATTTCGACCTCTTCGCCCGCTTCGATCCCTTCGCAGTTCTGCGGCACGATCAGAACGCCGTCCGCCTTCGTGAAGCTGGTGATCACGCCCGCGCCGCGCGGCAGGGGAGAGGCGATGAGCTTGCCGCCGATCCGGCCGAGGGACACGCGCACGTATTCACTGTATTTGAGCGATGAAACGATCCGTTTGGCAAGCGTTGCCTTCACGGTCGTGCGGGTCGGGTTCGGCTTGCCGTAATACCGCGCGATCACTTCAGATACGATCTCATCCATGATGACGATCGCCGAAACAGGGTAGCCGGGCAGACCGATCACGGGCTTGCCGCAGGCTTCGCCGAGCACGGCGGGCTTGCCGGGCTTGACGGCGATGCCGTGCACCAGAACCGTGCCGAGGGCAGCGATGATCTCGCTGGTGTAATCGTCACGCCCGGCCGACGAACCGGCGGAAACGAGCACGACGTCGCATTCGTTCAGCGCCGTTTCAACGGCGGCGCTGATCAGCTCCTTTTTGTCGGGCGTGATCGGATAGACCTTCACGCTTGCGCCGAAGGAATCGAGCATTCCCTTGAACACGGTGGAATTGAATTCGATGATGTCGCCTTTTTGCGGGTCAGACGTGGGCGGTACGATCTCATCGCCCGTGGGGATGACGCCGACGAGAGGCCTTTTCATCACTTCAATTTCGGTAATGCCGCCTGCGAGCAGCGCGCCGCAAAGCGCGGGCGTGAGCGTCGTACCCGACGGGGCAATCATGTCGCCCATGCAGATGTCTTCACCCACCTGCCGCACGTTCTGCCACGGGTAAACCGAGGAAATGATCTGATAGCTTCCGTCCCCGCTGTCGATCAGGTCTTCCACCATGATCACCGCGTCGCAGCCGTCGGGCAGCGGGTCGCCCGTGTCGACCGTGACATAATCGGCTTCGGTCAGCGTCACGGGCGTGCGTTCGCTGGCCGCAAAAGTCTTTTCCGCCTTCACGGCCACGCCGTCCATGGCGGAGGCGTTATAGTGCGGCGAGCAGATATGCGCGTAGGCGGCGTTTTTGATCACGCGGCCGCACGCGTCGGTCACGGCGACGGTCTCCGTCCGCCCCGCAAAGCCGACGGAGGTCAGGTGATCGAAAAGCTTTTGCTTCGCCTCGTCAAGCGGTAAATTGTTCAGATAGTTATATTTCATAAGTCATATATGTCTACCGTCGTTCCCTTGAATAACCCCTCGGTGTTGCGCCCGATCCGGATAAAGCCGTCGGCTTTGGACAGCACGGACACGATGCCCGATTTGGTGTGCAGGGGCACGACCTCATTGTTTTCGTCGGTTGTGACGCAGAGAAACTCTTCTCTGCCGTGGTTGGAGGGGATGTTGACCGCGAGCGTGCCGCTTCGTTTCGGGTTGCTTTCCGGTTGATGAAGAGCGGTTTTGATCCATTCCGTCGCGATCAGCCGAAACACGAACCAGGCCGCCAGCGGATGACCGGGCAGGCCGAACACGGGCTTGCCGTCGATCACGCCGAAAATCGTCGGCTTGCCGGGCTTCATGGCAATGCCGTGAAAAACTGCTTTGCCGAGCGCGTCAATGATCTGAACGGTCATATCCCTCGTACCTGCTGAAGAGCCGCCCGAGATCAGCAAAGCGTCGGCCTTGCTGACACATTCCTTCACGGCGGCTTCGATCGCGTCACGGTCGTCTTTGACAACGCCGTACATAAACGCTTCGCAGCCGGATTCCTTCACGGCCGAGGCGAGCAGGAAAGTGTTGATATCGCGGATCTGACCGATCTTTGGCGTGCCGCTGACGATTTCATCGCCCGTGGAGATCACGGCGATCACCGGCTTGCGGTAAACCGGGATTTGCTCGATCCCCAGTGCGCTCAGCACGCCGATCGCGGCGGGTGTAACGACGGTTCCCTGTTTCAGCGCGATCTCGCCGACGGCCACGTCGTCGCCGGTTTTCGTGACGTTTTCAGACGGCGCGACGGACCGGTAAACAAGGCAAAGCCCGTCTTCACTGTCGGTGTGTTCCACCATCACGGCGGCGTCGGCACCGTCGGGCAGCATGCCGCCCGTGGCGATCTTCG
>CAMJHI010000240.1 GCA_946405475.1 uncultured Clostridia bacterium | reverse complement strand
AATACGGCGTGGTGCTGCTTTCCGAAAACATCCTCTGGGGCGCGTCGGCCGATCCGCGCGTCATCGCGGACCTTGTCAAAGCAGTCGATTCCGACTGGTTCGGCTGGTGCTTCGACGTGGGGCATGCCCACTGCAGCGGCTACGAACCGAAGGTGCTGAAAAAATGTGCGGTCGTGCCCATGTCGCTGCATATTCAGGACAACGACGGCTCCGGCGATCAGCACCTGATCCCGGGCGACGGCACCATCGACTGGAATGACTTCCTCAAAACGCTCCGGGAGATCGGCTATCTGGGCGACTGCGTGATGGAAGCGCATCATCAAAGCCTTGTCGCGCCGGACAGCGAGCGCGACGCGATCCTGACCCGCATGCTCACCGAAGCGCAAAAGCTTCGCGCCGAAATGGATTAAACAAAAAAAGGAGACTGCCGTCGGGCAGTCTCCTGCTGTTTTGAATGGGCTTTACCAGTCCATGATCTGCTCCGGGTGGGAGCAGATGTCCTGAATTTTGTTGAGCAGCGGCAGGGTGTCGGAATACTCGCACGCTCTGTGGTCGAACATGATGGTGACGGGCAGGATCTTGCGAATGGCGATCTCTTTTTCGCCCTTTTCGTTCGTCACGACCCACGGGCGATCCGTGACCGCATAGAGCGCGATGACGGCGACCTGCGGCGGGATGATCTCCAGCAGCGCGCAGTGGCCGACGCGGCCCCTGTCCACCGCGCCGAGGTTGCTCACGGTGATGGTGCCCTGTTCGATGTCGTGTTTGGTGATGCGGTCGGTCTCGGGGATCGCCTGATATTCGCGCTTCGCCTTGCCCGACAGGGTCTTGATGCGGTGCTTGCCCAGCTTCGCCCCGGCCAGGCGGCCGAGCACGGTGCCGATCTTCAGGTGCTTGAGCGCCGTGATGGTGTTGTCCATCGAAACCTCGAACATGGCCTCGTTCAGGTCGGTGTTTTCCAGCCTGCGGCGCACGTCGTCGATGTAAGCCGACATTTCGTCGAGACTCTTGTTTTCAAAGTTGTGAAAGTTGATGGTCATCATTTCGCCGTTGGGCAGCGCCATGGGCACCGAAAAGTGGATCTCGTCGAACTGCTCGACCTTGCCCTTGACGTAGCGCATGTTGAAATGGATGTGCGCGTTGAGCGATTTGGCGTCCTTGAGCCCCTCCGCGATGATCTTGAGCATGAGGGTGTTGATGCTCAGCTTGTGCTGCAGCCTGCCGGAAGCCCGCAGCTCGTTAAACTTGTCGAGCAGGTCGGTCACGTCGAACTCGGCCATGGGGCCGGCATGGGGCACGGCGGCCCAGCTTTCGCTGGTCATGTTGGCAACGATTTTGCGTTGAATGCCGAAATGGATGGTTTTTGTCGGTTTCATTTTTGTTTCTCCGTTCATTTATTGTTCACACTTTATCACAAAAGGTTTTTTTTGTCAATTATTCCGGGCAGAATAGTCGCTTTTCTCGCGTGCGCAAACGCTTATAAGTCCGTTTCTGCGGTTGATTTATACCGCTTTCTGTGCTATATTAACAGCAGAACGGAATATTTGACGCCGTTCGCCGAAAGGGGAATCACCATGAAAAAAGCGCTTTGTCTGTTTTTCTGTCTGCTCATGGCCGTGAGCGGCTGCCTGCCCGCTTTCGCGGCCGATCCGAACGAACTGCCGCAGCTCAAGGCCAAATTTCTTGACGGCAGCGGCCCCGAAATCGACGGGCTGACGATCGATTACGTTTATTATGCGCCGGAAACCGCGGGGCAGAAGCTGCCGCTCGTGGTCTATTTCCACGGGGCGGGGCAGGGCAGAAGCCCCCGCGCGCAGATCGAAGAAAACAACTTCCCCCTTTGGGCGAGCGACGAGATCCAGAGCCGCTTCACCGGCGGCGGTGCGTTCCTGCTCGTGCCCCGCACGCATGAGGAAAAGGGCGAATTATGGGGTGATCACTACGTGGCGGCGATGAAAGCGACGATCGACGATTTTATCGCGCAGCACGCCGATTCCATCGACTTAACGCGCCTTTACGTCGGCGGGTTTTCCATGGGCGGCAAGATGACGCTGAAAATGGCGTCGAGCTATCCGCAGTTTTTCGCCGCGGCCTTCCCGATGTGCCCGGCCTATCAGCCCTCGACCGAGCAGCTCAAGGCTTTGGCCGATCTGCCGGTGTGGCTGTTCGTCAGCCGGTTTGACATCATCGCGGGGTATTACACCTATTCCAAAAAGCTCTGGAGCGAATTCTGCGGCGTCACCAACGTGCCGGCGGATTGCCGCCTGACGCTGTTCGGCCGCGTGAAGGACCCGGCCGGTCGGAACACCTCAAGCAACCATTTCGTGTGGCTGGCCGTTTCCAACGATCTGTTCACCTATGAGGGCGGGGCTTATCCCAACGCTGTCACGACCGACGCCAACGGCGACCCGGTCGAGCTTGTGAGCCCCGACGGCGTCGTTTCGTGGCTGTGCCGCTACACGTCGGATTACGACGGTCAGCCGCTCACGCCGACCGGTACGCTGGCCGGCAACCCCGACCGTCTGGTGAGCATCGTGGGCAAAATGCTCAAGGCGATGCTGCCGCTGGCGTTCGACGCGGTCAAAACGTTTTTCACCGATCTGTGGGCGCGGATCACCGCGCAATAATCAAAAAGGAGAGTCAGATCATGTCGGATTATTTCGGAAAAGAAGTGCCGAAGCTCGGCTTCGGGCTGATGCGCCTGCCGCACAAGGGCGTGCGCACGGATATTGAGCAGACCAAAAAAATGGTCGACCTGTTTTTAGCGGCGGGGTTCACGTATTTTGACACCGCCTTCGTCTACCTCGGCTCCGAGGCCGCGACCAAAAAGGCGCTGGTCGACCGTTACCCCCGTGAAAGCTATACCCTCGCCACCAAGCTCAACGCCATGGTCGCGCCGACCGAAAAGGCCGCGAAGCAGCAATTCCAGACCAGCCTCGACCGCACCGGCGCGGGCTATTTCGATTATTACCTGCTGCATTCGTTCATGGAAAACAACTACAAAAAATACGACAAATTCCATCTGTGGGATTTTGCGAAGGAGCAGCAGGCGAAGGGGCTCATCAAACACGTCGGCTTTTCCTATCACGACGGTCCCGAGCTGCTCGATCAGATCCTGACGGAGCATCCCGAGGTCGATTTCATCCAGCTCCAGATCAATTACGCCGACTGGGAAAACCCGAAGGTCACCTCCCGCGCCAATTACGAGGTCGCCCGCAAACACGGCAAATCCATCACGGTCATGGAGCCGGTCAAGGGCGGCAAGCTCGCTGACCCGCCGGAGGAGGTCAAAAAGCTGTTCAAGGCGGTGCATCCCGAGCTGTCGTATGCTTCGTGGGCGATCCGCTTTGTCGCCTCGCTCGACGGCATCATCACCGTTCTTTCCGGCATGTCGAATCTGGAACAGATGCAGGATAATATTTCCTTCATGAAGGATTTTCAGCCGCTCAACGAAGAGGAGCTGAAGGTCATCCGCGAGGCGCAGCGCATCATGGGGCATTCCGCCGCCATTCCCTGCACCAACTGCCATTACTGCCTGGACGGCTGCCCGATGAGCATTCCCATCCCGGATATCTTCACCGCCATGAACAAGCAGCTCGGCGACGGGCAGCTGGAAGCAGCGAAAGCACTTTACGCGCAGGCCGTGGCTGAAG
>CAMJHI010000239.1 GCA_946405475.1 uncultured Clostridia bacterium | reverse complement strand
GGGAAAACGAATTGACGGAATTGACCACCGAAAGCGAGGACAGGGCGGTCGAACCGACAAACGCCACGATCAGGCGGTTGAGCAGATAGCTTTTGACTAAAATCGAAGCGTTTTCCGTCGCGCCCGGACTGCCGACCTTGAGGATCTGCCCGCAGGAAGTCAAAAACTCTTTTGGGCTGATTTTCACAAAGCCGAGCGTTTCGCTGTTTTTCATCAGATAGAACAAGCCGAACAGCGTTGCACCGGCGGCGCCGACGACGTTGGCCACGGAAATACCGGCGATATCAAACCGTACCAAAACAAAGTCAAGCAAAACCGTCACGACAACCATGATCACGAACGTGAGGGTCGTGGCGATCGGTTTATCATCAAGCCGAAGCATATTGAACGCCAGATAAATGCCGGCAATGAACACGCCGCCCAGCACCTGAATGCGCGCATACGCTTCCACGTCGGCCCGCAGTGCCTCCGGCGTGCCGAGCAGGCCGATCAGCTGCGGCAGAAGAAGCAGAAAAAGCAGTGAAAACAGCGCGCACAGCGCCGCTGTCATGCCGTAAGCAGCCGTAAATGTCTTTTTGCAGGCTTCTCTGTCATTCAGCCCGATTTGTTTGGCGCACAGCGCGCTGCCGCCGATACCGGCCAGATTGCCGATGGTGGCGAACACATAATACAGCGGCAGAACAAGGCTGATGACCGCCAGCTTCTGCTCACCCAGCGAATTGCCGATGACGATGTTGCCGACGATGGAACCCATGCAGCTGCAAATGATCGCAAAGACAGAGCTGAAATAGAATCGTTTGAAAATATCAAACAGCATGCCCTCATCGCTGTTTTGAGCAATTATTCGTCCGGCCATGGTTATTCTACCGTCAGAAGCGCGCTGAAGCCGGTGATATCAAACACTTCTTTGATCGTGTCGCTCACGTGGCAAATCACCATGCTGCCCTGCTGATTCATCCTTCTTTGCGTCTCGAGTATCACACGAAGTCCGGCGGAAGAAAGATAGGCCAACTGCTCAAAATCGAGGCGCAGCATCGTGACGCCGTCCAGATCGTTTTGAAGTTCCTGCTCAAACAAGGGCGCGGTTGTGGTGTCAAGACGCCCCTGAAGCACAAGGGTCAGACAGCCGTTATCGAGCTGTTTGCTGATGTTCATTGCTATAACCTCATTATTTATATTTTTTTAGAAATGGTCAGAACATTCTGTCCGTCGCGGTATTCGTAAGTCATGTCGTCCATGGTTTTGCGCACCATCATGATGCCGAGGCCGCCGATTTGACGCTCTTCTGCGGATAGCGTCACGTCCGGATCGGCTTTTTCAAGAGGGTTATAGGGGATCCCGCTGTCGATGAAAGTCAGGGAAAACAGGCGGTCCGTCGCGTCAAACGAAGCGATCACCGTGGCTTCGCCCTCACCGTTCGGGTAAGCGTAATAGGCGATGTTGCTGAACATTTCATCGATCGCAACGCAAATCTGCATCTGCGCTCTCATGTCACATTGATACTCTTCCAGCAAGGCAACAGCAAAATCCGTCACGGTCGGTATGCTGTTGATCGCCGCTTTGACTGTGATCTGCGGCAAAACAGTCCCCCCCTTTTGAAATAAACAGAAATTCATCTCAACTACAATTCTTCGTTTGACGATCAGCGTTGTCCGGCTGACAAACGGTTCCGCCTGAAGCTGCACCCAGCCGCAATCGCTTACACTTCCGCGATCCAGACAAGATCAAAGCTCTCGTCCGGTTCAAGACTCTGAATGCCGCGTTTTTGCGAAATATCGCCGTAGCGGATGCGATCATCGTTGACGCCGTACCACGGTTCAAGGCACACATACGGCGCGTTCGGCTTGGCCCAGACGCCAAGGAACGGCGCGTCGCCGAAATCGAACCGCACCGTGCGGTCCTGCCCGTGCAGGGTCACGACCGAGGAATTGAGGTCGGAAAAGATCAGCGCGTCATCGTTGAACAGATCAGGCGTTAAATAAAGCTTGTTGCCGTCGACCAGATCAACGGAGAATTTGCGGCCGATGATGATATTCTCTTTGTCGATTTTTTCGACCTCGGCGCCTTCTTCGCTCTCTTCAAATTCGAGATAATCGCCGATCTCGCAATTGAAGCCCGGGTGCGCGCCCAGCGAAAAATACATGACCTTGTCATCGGTGTTGGTCACGGTGTGGGTGACCTTCAGGGCACGGCCGACCAGCTCAAAGCAGACCTCGAGCTCAAAATCAAACGGGAACATCGCTTTTGTCTCGTTGCTGCTTTTCAGCAGGAACACGGCGCGAGCGCCTTCCACGTCAGCCGCCTCAAACAGCGTTTTGCGGGCAAAGCCATGCTTGGCCATCGGGTATTCCGCCCCGTCGTAACGGAACTTATCGTCGAGCAATTGCCCGATCACCGGGAAGAGTACCGGTGCCTGACCGTACCAGATTGCCGGATTCCCCTGCCAGATGTATTCCTTTTCGTCTTCTTTGGACTTCATCGAATGAAGCTGCGCGCCCAAATCGTCGATCTGAGCGGTCAGATAGTCGTTTTCAATTGTGTACAGCATATTCCGTCACGCTTCTCCTTCGTTCAGTTTTGCGCGGTAGGATTCCACTTCCCAGTTGGCAATAAAATCAGACAGTTCGTCACTCATCGGATTGGCGCCGCCAAAGCTCTCGGCATAAACAGCGACCTTGATCGCGTCGTTGAACAGCTCGGCCGCCGTCTGGCTGCCTTTCGCCGTGTCGTCAACGGCAAAAAAGCCGCAGCCGCTGATGAGAATGATTTTGGGCAGATAGCCGTATTGATCCCGGATCTTCTGCACGGCGCCGGGCAGGCAGCCGTCGCAAAATCCGTAAGCCTGATGCTGTTTGCAATAAACAAGGTGATCGGGCGTGAACGGCTTCATGAGCAACTGTGCCGCTTCCGGCGTTTCGGCAAAGCGAAGCGCTTCAACGCTCGGTTCATAAGTGATCACGCAGTCGTCGCCATAGATCTTGCGAATGGCGGCAAAGCATTTTTCGGCTTTTTCGCCGTCAAACGCGCCGGTTTCAAAATCCGGCTCCCGCACGACGGCGGAGTGAACCGCCGACAAAACGCCGCTGAGCAGTTCACCCAGACCCTCCACGGTGTCGGAAGCAAAGAACACGCCGTGATTGCCCAAAAACAGCAAATCACATGCCTTGCCGGTCTCTGCCTTGAACCGCGTCAGCTCCTGCGCGCAGACCTTGGAAAGCACGTAGCCCGGTTTGCAGGCGTCGACCCAAAGGAAGGAATGATGGATGAGCTTTTCCGCCGCTTCCCTTCCCTGCACACTGCAGGTCAGGCCGTTGACCACCGTCGGATGGAGGTGCAGCACATATTTTTGTTCAAAAAGGCTGTGCAGAACGGTTTCGACGCTCGGACGCTTCTCGCCCTGACCGGGCATTCTGGCGCCGCGCAGATCGGCCAGCACCGCCGCTTCGCGCGCATCGTCCTCCTGCGGGTATTCTTTGGTCAGAATTTCGGAAAGCTTTGCGCGGTCCATTGACACAAAGCCGTCGGGCGTGATGGTGGCCAGTTGCGTGCCGGAAGCCTTGATATACATCACGTTGCCGTCCTTGGCCGAGGTGTTGCCGCCGCCGGCCAGAACAAGCTCCTCATTCGAGCCGTATAGGTTTGAAAATGCAGTCAATTCGGCTAAAATC
>CAMJHI010000238.1 GCA_946405475.1 uncultured Clostridia bacterium | reverse complement strand
ATCAGGCGCAGGAGCTTGACGCATTTGTGGCGTCGCACCCCAAGGGGCACTTCATGCAGCAAAGCGCCTGGTCCAAGGTCAAAAACAACTGGATGTGGCGCGGCATCCTGTGCCGCAACGAACAAAACGAGATCGTCGGCTCCATGGCGGTGCTCATCCGCCGGCTGCCGGGCGGCCTGCCTTACAGCCTGCTTTACGCGCCGCGCGGCCCCGTGTGCGACCTGCACGACAAAGCGGTGTTCACCGAGCTCATGGACGCGGCCGGGCAGTTGGCGAAGGAGTTTTCCGCCTACCAGCTTCAGATCGACACCGACACCCTCGTGACCGACACGGAATATGAAAAAATCGCGCTGGATTACGGCTTTACCGCCGGGGCGCGCACCAAGAACTTTGAAGGCATCCAGCCCCGTTTTGTCATCCGCATGGATATCGAGGGCAAAACGGAGGATGAGGTGTTCGCTTCGTTCCATTCCAAAACGCGCTACAACGTGCGTGTGGCCAAAAAGAACAACGTCGAGGTTGTCATCAAGGGCGCGGAAGCTGCGGAAGAATTCCATACCATCATGGTCGAAACCGGCTCGCGCGACAATTTCACCATTCGCCCGGCCGATTATTTCCGCCGCATGGTGGAAGCCTACGGCGAAAACGCCCGGATCTATATGGCGTATCACGACGGGCAGGCGATCGCCGGCACGCTGGCGCTGCACTGCGGCGACAAGGTGTGGTATCTTTACGGCGCGTCCTCCAACGAGCAGCGCAACAAAATGCCCAACTATCTGCTTCAGTGGGAAATGATCCGCTGGGCGGTCGAAAACCACTGCCGCGTCTACGATTTTCGCGGTATTTCCGGTGATCTGGACGAAAACAACCCGCTTTACGGGCTGTATCGCTTCAAAAAGGGCTTCTGCCCCGAGATCACGGAATTCATCGGCGACTTCTATTACGTTTATAAACCGGCCGTCAACAAGGCGGTCAACACCGCGCAGAAGCTGCGCAAAAAGATCAGAAAGGGTCACTGATCCCCATGAGATACGTCGTTCAAAAAGAGTATATCCTTCATAACCTGCAGGCGCTGCGCTCGCATTGCGTGAACAGCGAGGTCATCGGCGTGGTCAAGGGCAACGCCTACGGTCTCGGGCTGGTTCTCATGGCGCAGCTGCTCGTGGAAAACGGCGTGAAAACGCTGGCCGTCTCCCGTTTGGAAGAGGCGCAGACGCTGCGGAACAGCGGCATTACGGCCGATATTCTGCTCCTCAGCCCGCCGTTCGATTCCGCAAGCGCCGAAACGGTCTGCTCGCTGGGGCTGATCGCAACGGTTGATTCGCTCTTCACCGCCTCGCTTTTGCAGCAGGCGGCCGAGCGGCTGAACGCCCCCGTGCGGGCGCACCTGATGCTTGACACCGGCTTCGGGCGGTTCGGCTTTTTGCCGGATGAGATCGAGCAGGCGGTGCAGGCGGTGAAGGATTCGCCCATGATCCGTTTTGAGGGCGTCTATTCGCATTTTTACAACGCGTTTTCCGGCAGCGACGCTTCGGTGAAGCTGCAGGTCAGCCGCTACGAGCTGTTCGTGGCCGCGCTGGAACAAAACGGCATTCTCGGCTTGAAAAAGCATATCTGTTCCTCCGCCGCGGCGCTCAAATACCCCGCTTATCATTATGACGCCGTGCGCGTCGGCTCGGCGCTGCTGGGTCGTGTGGCGGTGCCGAACACCATCGGGCTGCAAAAGGTCGGCTACGCCGAATGTGAGATCATCTGTGTCAAGCTGCTGCCGGCCAATCATTTTGTGTGCTACGGCGAAGCCTACAAAACCACCCGGCCGACCATGACCGCCGTGGTGCCGCTGGGCGTTTGCGACGGCTACGGGTTGAGCAAAAGCGATATTTCCTTTAATTCCGGCGACAAGGTCAACGCCATTTTGCGCAAGGTGAAGCATTTCGGCGACAATGAACAGCTGAGCTGCACCGTCAACGGCAAAAAGGCGGGTGTGATCGGCAAGGTCGGTCTGACCGATCTGGTGCTTGACGTGACCGGGATCGACTGCAGGCCGGGCGACGTGGCGGCGTTCGAAATGAACCCGACGCTCGTTGACAGCGCCGTGAAAAAAGATTTTGTTTAAGTGAGGGCAAGCCATGGGCATCGACTATCTGAAAAAAGCGATCGAAACCGTGCCGGATCGGCGGCAGCTTGCCTGGTCGGAAAACGATTTCTGCGCCATGGTCTTTTTCGGAATGAACACCTTCACCGGCCGTGAATGCGGTACCGGCTTTGAAGAACCCGATCTGTTCAAGCCCTCTTCTCTGAACACCGATCAATGGGCCAAGGTGGTCAAGACCGCCGGCATGAAGGGACTGATCTTTGCCTGCAAGCACTATGACGGCTTTTGTCTGTGGCCGACCGAGCAGACCGACTACAGCGTAAAATCCTCCGAGTGGCTGGGCGGTCAGGGCGACGTGGTCAAAAGCGTGGCCGATTCCTGCCGCAAATACGGCTTGAAATTCGGCATTTATCTGCCGCTGTGGGATAAGCACGAGCCGAGCTACGGCAAGGGCAAGGCGTACGATGCGTTCTTTCTCAACCAGCTGCGCGAGCTGCTCACCCAATACGGCGACGTTTTCTGTGTCTGGCTCGACGGCACCTGCGACCGCGGCAAAAACGACCCCGAGCAAAGCTATGATTTAGAGGCTTATTACGCGCTCATCCGCGAGCTGCAGCCCAACGCCGTGATCGCCGATATCGGCCCCGACGTGCGCTGGTGCGGCAACTATATGGGCGTTTGTCGCGAGAGCGAGTGGAGCGTGGTCCCGGCTTATTACAACATCATCCGGCGCGCCGAAATGAATTACACCGGGCGCGTGGATTACGCGCTGCCCGATCTGGGGGAGCGCAAGCGCATCAAGAGCTGCAGCGAGTTCGTGTGGTACCCCTGTGCGGTGAACGTGTCGCTGCGCGGCGGCCGCTTCTATAAAAAAGAAGAGGATTACGCCATCAAACCGCTGAACAAGGTGATGAAGCTGTACGAAGCCTCGGCGGGCGCCAACGCCTCGCTGATCCTGGGGCTGTCGCCCCAGCCGGACGGTACGCTGCATGAAAAAGACGTGGAGGCGCTGTTGACCATCGGCGCCGTGCTGTCGCTGCATTTTGAAGATAACCTTGCGCTGGATTCCTCCATGAGCGGCAACTGCAAAAAAGACGATCTGCACGCGCCCGCCATGGCTCTGCCCGATCATAAGGGCTTCTGGCACTCCGGCACGGAAACGAAGCGGCCGGAGCTGATCCTCGACATGGGCGACGAATATGACGTTGACCGCGTGCTGCTGCGGGAAAACATCGCCACCGGGCAGCAGATCGAAAAGTTTTCGCTGTATATTGAGCAAAACGGCAAATGGAAGCGCATGGCCAAGGGCACGGTGATCGGCAGCAAGCGCCTGATCGAATTCGATTACGCCCGCCGCACCCGCCGCCTGAAGCTCGTCATTGAGCAAATGCGCGGGTTTGCCACCCTCAAAAGCTTTGAAGTCTATTAAAAACATAGAAAAACAGTTGTGATCCGCACATACGGGTCACAACTGTTTTTTAAGTAAATCGGAAATTGTCGAGCTGACGCTCGAATGAATTGACGGCTGCGCCGTCGTGAATTGGCTGCGCCATGAATTCTCGCGTTGCTCCATGAATTGA
>CAMJHI010000237.1 GCA_946405475.1 uncultured Clostridia bacterium | reverse complement strand
GCTTGGAGATAAGATCGGAGTAACAAATAAAACAATATCCAGATGGGAAACAGGAACGTATTTGCCGCCTGCTGATGCAATGCTGGCTATGGGTGAAGTGTTCAATGTCAGCGTCAATGAGATTTTGAGCGGCAGCAGATTGACCGAGGCAGAGTACAAAAAGGCAGCTGAAGAGAATCTGATGCAAACCATTAAAGCCAGCAGCTTTTCATTGAAGGATAAAGCAGAGTTCTTTAAGAAGAAATGGTTAAAAGAGCATATTGCCATTATGGTTTTTATCGGGATTTGCATAATCGCTGTGTTTATCGCCGGCTTTCTAACAAAAAATATAATACTGGTTTCGATTACGCCATTGCTTATTGCCATTGCTCACGCATGGAGGAACAACACCATGATGGCATATGTGGAGCGGAACGCTTACGATGGTATCGGGAATTAAGGACGCCGCACGGCATCCGCACTGTCATCAGAGGCGGCGGGGAGCGGAGAAATATCAAAAGAACAACAAGTATAGATTTATGAGGTTGACGCAGTATGAATTATAAGGTGATCGATAAAGAAACTTACTATAGAAAAGGCGTGTTCCGGCATTTCACAGAAGATTGTGCGTGTTCGACTTCCATGACAGCGAGGATCGATGTTACTGATCTTGTTCATCATTCCAAAGAGACCGGGACAAAGTTTTACATCAACTTTCTTTATATCCTGTCAAAGGTTCTGAATTCCCGTGAGGATTACAGAATGGGATTTCTTGGGGAAACGGACGAACTGATCTGTTATGACGTTATCAATCCCATACAGTATATCTTTCATGAAGATACAGAAACCTTCACGCTTGTCTATACGGAATACGATGAAGATTATGAGAAATTCTACAAAACGGCTCTGCGGGATGCTGAAGAGGCAAAAAAGACCAGAGAATACGGTTTTGATATTATGAATCATCCCAACTGGTTTGATGCGTCATGTATACCGTGGCTGTCTTATGATGCTATGCATCTTGAACTGCCCGATGTTCATATGTTTTTTGCGCCTGTCATCAACTGGGGAAAATACAGGGAGGAAAACGGCAGACTTGTGATGCCTGTGACTGTCCGTCTGAATCATGCGATTGCTGATGGTTATCTGGTGGCAAACGTATTTAGGCTCTTAGAACAGGAGATTGGGGGATTCGTAGAGCTTTAATCGACAAATTCCGATTTGAGCGGATAGCGGATAGCAAATAGCGGATAGCAAATTGCTGTTGGGAGAAACGGGCTATCGGCTATCAGCTATCAGCTATCGGCTCCGGGCGCCAGCCCGACAAATTCCGATTTGTCATTCTTTAAGCGTCACGGCGATCGTGACGCAGTACACCTCTTCCGCGCCGCTTTTGAGCAGGATATCCCGGCACTCGTTCAGCGTGGCGCCGGTGGTTTTGACGTCGTCGCACAGCAGCACCGTTTTGCCGCGCAGATCGAGCCCGGGCTTCACGCCGAACGCGCCCCGCACGTTCTTTTTGCGCTGCTTTTCGCTGAGGGTGTGCTGGGCGGCGGTTTCTTTTGTTTTGACCAGCGCGTTTCTGCCGTATTTGACGCCGAGCTGCCGGGCGACCCGCTTGGCCAGCTCGGCGCTTTGATTATAACCGCGCCTGCGCCTGCCGCGGCGCGTCAGCGGCACGGCGACCACCAGATCGACAGGCGCCTCGGGGAACACCGCCCGAAACCGATCCGCCATTTTCAGGCTGAAAAAATCGGCCCGATCGAGCCGCTCGCCGAACTTCATGGCGAGGATCCCCTGCCGGATCCCGTTCCGATAGGGATAAACAGCCGCCAGATTCAGGTCAAGCGCTTCCTTCAGGCAGGTGCATTTCCCCGCCGGCAATCCGCAGCCGATGCAGGCCGCATCGAGCTCCTCGTTCTCCTCCCGGCATTTTGGGCACAGCTTCGTGCGCGACTGTGTGACCGAGTCGCACCCCGGGCAGCGTGCCGGCCAGATCAGAGACAGCGCGTAAAACAGCGCGTCGCCTTTGTGCCCGTTTGTGTTTTTCACGCGCGTCACCTCGCCATCAAAAAAGGCGCTGAAACAGCGCCCTTTTGTTTTCGATCATTAAAGCAGCTCCACGCCCGCTTCGCGGCAGCGCCGGATGGTTTCCTGATCCCACACCGAGGCCTGCACCTCGCCCACGTGGGCCTTGCCCAGCAGCAGCATGCACACGCGCGACTGGCCGATGCCGCCGCCGATGGTGAGCGGCAGGGTGCCGTCGAGCAGCAGCCGGTGGAACATCAGGTCCTTGCGTTCGGGGCAGCCGGCCTTGTCAAGCTGTGAAAGCAGCGCCGCCTTGTCCACGCGGATGCCCATGGAAGAAATCTCAAACGCGCAGTCGAGCACGGGATTATAAAACAGAATGTCGCCGTTGAGCGTCCAGTCGTCGTAGTCCGGCGCGCGGCCGTCGTGCTTTTCGCCGCTTTTGAGCCTGTCGCCGATCTGCATCAAAAACACCGTGCCGTATTCTTTGGCGGCGGCGTTTTCACGCTGCTTGGGGGTGAGCGCGGGGTATTTTTCTTCCAGCTCGTACGTGGTCACAAACGTCACGTCGCGGTTCAGGTCAACGTCAAGCTGCGGATAGCACGCCTTCAGGTCATGGAGCGTGTCGCACACGGCGCCCACGATGGCCTCGACCGTTTCTTTCAGGAACGAAACATTGCGCTGCTCGCGGGAAATGACCTTTTCCCAGTCCCACTGATCGACGTAGATGGAATGGAGGTTGTCCATTTCCTCATCACGGCGGATGGCGTTCATGTCGGTCACGATGCCCTCGCCCACGCCGAAGCCGTATTTGTAAAGCGCATAGCGCTTCCATTTGGCCAGCGAATGCACCACCTGCGCCACGGTGCCCGTTTCTTTGATGTCGAACGCCACGGCGCGCTCAACGCCGTTGAGGTCGTCGTTGAAGCCGGTGGAGGCGTCAACGAACAGCGGCGCGGACACGCGGCTGAGGTTCAGCGCGGCGCACAGCCGGGCGTTAAAACCGTTTTTGATGTGGCCGATGGCGATCTGTGTGTCGTGCACGTTCAGAACGGAACGGTAACCGGCGGGGATAATCGTGTTGCTCACAGGGAATCTTCCTTTCGACCGTTCGGGGGTTGCCCACCAAACGCAGTATATCACCGAATTTTAGAACAATTCGGCCGGTTTGTCAAGCGTTTCCGCCACGTTCGGCCTTAATAAGAAGAGTAACACGCCCGTTTTCAAAAAAAACACGCGCAAACAAACATTTTTCTTTCGTTTGACTTGCCAAGCGGGCGCGGATTCTGTATAATAGTTTTTGTATTTTGTTCCGAGAAAGGAGAACGTTACAAATGAACTATTCCAGCGAAGTTGAAAAAATGTGTATCGTCGCGCAGGGTCCCAACCACGGTCCGGCTCCGATACCCGAAGAAGGCAAATGGATCCAGGCCAAAGAGATCACGGATATTTCCGCCTTCACCCACGGCGTGGGCTGGTGCGCTCCGCAGCAGGGCGCCTGCAAGCTTTCGCTCAACGTCAAAAACGGCGTGATCGAAGAGGCGCTTGTTGAAACCATCGGCTGCTCGGGCATGACCCACTCCGCCGCCATGGCCGCCGAAATCCTCCCCGGCAAGACCATTCTTGAGGCACTGAACACCGACCTTGTGTGCGACGCGATCAACACCGCCATGCGCGAATTGT
>CAMJHI010000236.1 GCA_946405475.1 uncultured Clostridia bacterium | reverse complement strand
ATTGGTATGAAGAACTGGAAAAGGTGATGAACGCTCTTGTCGGGGCTGTCCGGGCTGCCGCTGCGGTCGTTGAAGCCGATACAGGCATGAATCCGGTCGAACACTTGAAATACCGCATCAAGGCGGAAGACAGTATGCGCGAAAAATGCCGCCGCAAGAGCTTGCCCGAAACGCCGGAAAGCGCGCTGCAGACCGTTCACGACGCCATCGGTCTGCGCGTGGTCTGCCCGTTCCTCGACGACGTTTACGCAATCAGGGATCACTTGTGCGCGAGAACCGATCTGGAGATCATCGAGGAAAAGGATTATATCCGCTTCGTTAAGCCGAACGGCTATCGCAGCCTGCACCTGATCGTCAAAAAGGACGGATACTATGCCGAGATCCAGATCCGCACGATCTCCATGGACACGTGGGCGGCGCTGGAGCATCAGATCCGCTACAAAAAAGGCGTCGGCGATTCCTCGCTGATTTTTGAAGAACTCAAGAGATGTGCAGACGAGCTGGCCTCTACGGATGTTTCCCTGCAGATCATTCGTGCGGTGATTCAGGAAAAGGAAGGGTGAAGCATGAAAATACTGCTGGCGGAAGATACCCGCGATCTCAACCGTGCTGTCACGGTGCTGTTCCAATTGCAGGGGTGCGAGGTGGACAGCGCCTTTGATGGAGAACAGGCGTTGGATTATTTGAAGAACGACAGCTATGACTGTGTGGTGCTCGATATCATGATGCCGAAGGTGGACGGCCTCGGCGTCCTTGCCGAGATGCGTAAGCGCCACATCACAACGCCTGTTCTTTTATTGACGGCCAAAGCGGAGATCGACGACCGCGTAGCCGGTCTGGACGCCGGAGCCGATGATTATCTGCCCAAGCCCTTTGCCGCCAAAGAACTGCTGGCCCGCGTCCGCGCGCTGACCCGCCGCCGTCAAAAGGATGATTTTGTGGAATTGCGTCTGGGCAGTCTCGTGCTCAACGCCGATCAATATACGCTTTCCTCGTCCAATTCCGTGCGTCTTTCCAACAAAGAGTTTGACCTGATGGCACTGCTGATGGCCAATACTGACGTTGCGCTGTCGACTGGTTATCTGTTGGATCACGTGTGGAAACACGACGAGACCGCGCGGGAGGATACCGTGTGGCTCTACGTCGCTTATCTGAACCGAAAGCTGCAGGCGATCAACGCTTCCTGCACGATCAGCGGAACAAAAGGCGGCAGTTTTCAGTTGACGGAGGTGAGGGAACCGTGAACGCCAAAGAAATTCAGAAGCTGCGCCGCAAATTTATTCTGATCGCCACCGTTTCGTTTTTTCTGGTCACCGTGTTTATCGGCAGCTTGATCAACGTGACCAACTACCTTGTCACGCAGGCGGAAATTGACTGGACGCTGGAGCGGATCCGCGAGAATCACAGCGCGTTTGAAAGTGAAAATGAACCGCATGAGCAGCCCGATTCCCTTTCCGTGATCGAAGTTTTTTCACCCGCGTATCAGCGCAGCGGTTTTTATGTGCTTGAATACGACAAAAGCGGCCGCGAGGTTTCGTATTTCACCGGCCGGGGCGGCTCGGAATCGCAGGAGTCCGTTCGGCTGATCGCACAGGCGATCCAACAGCAGAACAAAGCGGCCGGGCGGTATGAACGCTATTCGTTCCGCAGTACGAAGAACAGCGACGGTTCGACCACACTGGTGCTGCTTGACAGCGGCGTGGTGCTGTATGCCCGGCTGCGTCTGGCCTATGCCAGCGTCGGCGTAGGGCTGCTCGGCATGCTCATTACCGTCATTCTCGTGGTCGCGTTGTCGAAAAAAGCGGTGAAGCCTGAAATCGAAAACAGTCAGCGGCAGGAGCAGTTTCTGACCAACGTCAGCCACGAGCTGAAAACGCCGCTGGCCGTCATTCGCGCCAACACCGAAATGATGGAAATGACCGGCGGCGAAAACGAGTGGACGCAGTCCACCGTCCGGCAGGTCGACCGCATGAACAGCCTGATCCGGAATCTCGTGATGATCGCCAAATCGCGCGAAATGGAAAGCCGGACGGGAACGGAACGCGTCGATATATCGCAGGCCGTAGCCCAGACCGCGCAGGATTTTGTCAGCCGCGCCGAAAGCGAAGGCAAAATGCTCACACAGCAGATCACGCCGGGATTGGAGCTGGCGGCCGACGGCAGCAGGATCCGCCAGCTTACCATGCTGCTGCTGGACAACGCCGTGAAATACTGCGACGAAAACGGCACGGTCGGGCTCACGCTTGAGCCGCTTGCCAAACGAGGCAAAAAAGGGGTTCGTCTGACCGTTGCCAATGATTATGCCGACGGAAAAAACGTTGATTACGCGCGGTTTTTCGACCGGTTTTACCGCGAGGACAAAAGCCGCAACATTGACACGGGCGGTTACGGCATCGGTCTGAGCATCGCGGAAAGCATCTGCGCGCAGCAGCACGGCGATATCCGTGCCACCTGGCATGACGGCCGCATCAGCTTTATCTGCGACTTGTTCTGAAAAAACGAGCCGTGACAACAGGGAAAAGTTCAATTATATATAAACGCCCTTCCGTCACACGAAAAACGTGCGGCCGAAGGGCGTTTGGCATGGATCTGATCTAAAAGGCGAGCTTGTGTGCAGTGACCAGTTTTGACAGCGGAAGAGTTGTTCTTCACTCCCGCGCCCCGTTCAAATCTCCGGTCGAAGAAAAAAGGCAAGCGCAACCCCTTTGGAGTTGCACTTGCCTTTGAGCAAAGATTACGATTTTAATAAAATGGGGGGTAACCGTTAAATGTTTGAAACATAAAAAAACAGAGCCAATATATGGATAATATGGGACATATGGCGGCTCTATTATTATCTTTAACAGCATCGTCCTGGGGGCATTTTAAGGTGGAACGATGCCCGCCGTTGCAGTACCGCACCAGAGTTCAGTATAACACCTAGCTCCTCTTACCCCAGATGAAACACTCTGCAATCGGCGATGCGCAAATCCATAGAATGCAAATGCCCATCGATAAGGAATTATATCCTGTTTGTTACAAAATGTCAAGTTTATGATATATCACAAAAAACAATAGTGAAATCGCGGCGTTGCCGTGGTGAAATCCTCGGACTTTGTCCTCAGGTGAAATGAAATTCGTCCGTCACCCCGCAAAGCGGGATTTCACCGCAAAGCGATTTCACCCACCGCAGGTGGATTTCACCCGTCCGTAAGGACGGATTTCGTTGAAAAAAGCACGCGAAAGCGTGCTTTTTTCATGGCCCGCCCGGAGGGATTCGAATTCTCGCGCTGCGGCGCTCGGTCAGGCGCGGCTCTGACAGCCCACCGGGCTGTCATTCACTCCCGCGCCCCGTTCAAATCCCTCGGTCGAAGAAAAAAGGCAAGCGCAACCCCTTTGGAGTTGCACTTGCCTTTGGCCCGCCCGGAGGGATTCGAACCCCCGGCCTTCAGAATCGGAATCTGCTGCGATATCCAGCTTCGCCACGGGCGGAAAACATTGACATTATAGCTTGCTTTGCCGAAAAAAGCAAGCCATTCCGGTCGAAAACCGAAAATATTTTCAAAAGAACTCCCGGCGGGCTGATGCACAGCTCGCCGGGGTGGTTGTGATCCTGATCGTTTCGGCCTTTGCGGAAATGGCAGACTCTGTTCTTCGCACCGGGGAACCCCCGGCGAGGGTTCCCCGCGCCGAAACAGTCCACCGGACTGTT
>CAMJHI010000235.1 GCA_946405475.1 uncultured Clostridia bacterium | reverse complement strand
ACGGCACGCGGGCGACTTCTTTGCCGTCAGCCATAAAGACGGCGTAATGGATTTCACGGTGTTCTTCGAGCTGTTCGGTCAATTCGTCGAGATCGGCGGCGGCGTCAACGGCGGCTTTGTTTTCATCGAGCGACTTGCTTTCGTCATAAGTCACGCCGTCAATGGCGGCGATAGCGTCGTCGATCAGCTTTTTGCTTTCAGCGCTGTCGCCGTCCTTGCGCTTGTCTTCGGCGGCCTGTTTCAGCTCGTCCTTGTATTGTTCAAAGCTGTCCTTGTCTTCCAGCAGCTGATAGGCTTCCTCCGCCGTTTCCAGCGTGTCCTTGTTGCCGACCAGCGCTTTCTGCTTGTCGGTCAGGTCGTCATAGGCCGCTCTGGCGTCGTCGATCTTCTGCTTGCTCTCGTCCGTGAGAGCCACATTACCGATGTCGTTGATCTTCTTTTCGACTTCGTCGGCGGCGCGCTGGTCGGTGAGGTCGGCAGCGAGCTGATCCAGATTCGCGGCTGTGTCGACGGCTTGCTTGTTTTCGTCAAGCGGCTTGCTCTCGTCGTAGGTCACGTCGTCGATGGTTTTCTTGGCTGCTTCGATCAACGCGGCACATTCGTCGCTGTCTCCGTCGAGCGCCTTGTCTTCGGCGGCCTTTTTCTGATCGGTCTTATACTGCTCAAATGCGGCTTTGTCAGTCAGCAGCGCGTAGGCGGCCTCGGCGGCGGCCAACTTGTCGTAGTTCGTCACCAAATTTTTTTGTGCGTCGGTCAGACCTTCATAGACGGCGCGGGCGGCGGTGATCTTCGCGTTGCATTCGGCGGTGAATTCCACCGTGCCGATGGCGTCGATCTTCGCTTCCACAGCGTCCGCGGCGGCGGTATCGGCGGCCAATTCCTCTGCGGCAAGTTGCGCGTCGGTCTTGATGGCGTCAATGACTGCTTTGGCGGCCGTCGGCGCGGTGTTCACGGCGTCGGCATCCGCGGCGGCGTCAATGTCGCTCTTTCCGGCGTCAACGGCGGCGGTCAGTTCGTCCTGCTGGGCAGGGCGGTAATCCGCCGGGTCTTTGTAGTTCTCCAATTCCGTTTTCGCGGCGGCTTTGGCGTCTGCCAGCGCGGCGGCGGCTTTGCGCGCCGCGTCCTCCGCGCCGCAGACCGTGCAGGTGAAGCGGTCGTCGCCGGTATCGCCGTAGGTATGGCCGGTCGCCGTGTCGGGAAGGGTGACGTTCTTAACGGCGTTCTCATACGGAGCGCCCGCAAACGTTACTCCCGCGGTGTAGGTCACAACACGGTCGTTCGTGCAGTCCGCGGCGGAAACAACGGTCACGTCGATCTCTTCATCGGTCACGGTCTGTTCGTCGCCGCAGCCGGAACAGGTGAAGGTCGCTGTGGCTTTGCTGTGGTCCTTCTCCCAGCTCCATACGGGTTCGCCGTAGGTGTGGCTGTGTGCGATCTTCGCGGGCCAGTCGGCGGCATCGATCGCCGAGGCTTCCTTCTGGCTGCCGTCCGCGTTAAAGTCAAAGCCCTTCAGGTGGGGATAGAATTCATATAGATTTGTAGTTCCTTTCACAAGCCATGCGGAAGGATCGCTGAACGGCATCTGCGTCAGCGCGCTCGCGCCGGTCATCTCATCCGTGTGCAGCCCCTTGACGTCGTCGGTGTCGTCTATTTTCCCTATCGCGCTGCTCAGGCCGCAGACGTCGCTGTCATAATAGCAATTCCGCACGACGCTGACGAATTTAAGTCCTATCACACCGCCGACATTCTGATCAGCGGTTACCGTGCCCGCGCTGTAGCAGTTGATGACTTCCACGGTGCCGCCGCTAAAGACACATGATGAGGCAGCGATACCGCCGGCTCTGGAAGATGTTCCGGTTGCGGTAACGGCGCCCGTGTTGTAGCAGTTGGCGATTTCCACAGTGCAATTCCTATCGTTCGCATAACCTGCGATACCGCCGACGTTAGAATACCTGCCCTTCCCGGTAACGGTCCCCGTGTTGTAGCAGTTGGTAATTCCCGCAGCGCTCTGATCGCCACACAAAAAACCTGCGATACCGCCGACATAAGCATTGTTGGCCGTTGAGGTAATATCGCCTGTGTTACAGCAATTTGAAACAATTGCACCACGAATACTCCCTATGATTCCGCCCACCTGAGAAGCAGTGCAGTTGATTTCACCTGTATTGCGGCAGTTGGTGATCTCAGCGCCTTTTGCGTCGCCCGCCACGGCGCCGAGATAAGAGGTTGCTTTCAGATCGACGCCTGTTAACCGGACGTTCTTTACCTTGGCGTTCTCACCGAGCCAACCGAACAAGCCCGCATTTATCGGCGCGTTGGCAACATCCTCGTTGGACAGGCCGGTGATGGTATGCCCGTCGCCGTCAAAGATGCCGACGTAAGGTTTTAACTCATTACCGATCGGCGTCCACTCCTTGTCCGTTGCCGCGATATCGCTTTTCAGAATGGCTTTTAAGCCGGTTTGTCCGCCGTTGACCGCAGAGGCAAAGGCCTTGAGCTCGTCATAGTTCGCAATTTCCATCGTGACCTTGAGGGGCGCGCCCGTCGGGTCGTCTTGCAGCTCCTGCATTCTCAAAGCCGGAACAACGCCGAGACTTGTTACAAAGGGATCAACAGAGAAGCTTCCCGCAATACCGACCGGAGTCACACCGTTCACAGCTTCATTACCGAAGTACTCCCGCAGCCACCAGAAAGAAGCCTTTGTGGCGGCATTCAAAGCGATAGCCTCAATCCCCTGACATTTCGCGTAATCGGAGGGGGACATCTGCCTTGCCGTGTCCATCGAATTTGCCTTCGGATCGAAGCCGTATGCGCCGTTCGCTGCTTCGTCTGTTGAAAGGAGGAAGATTTTGTCGGCGCTGCTCTCATAATCATAATCTCCATAAGTGGAGGCGTCGTCAAGCTCGCTGACCTTGATATTTTCCTGCTGCGCCGTCGAGAATGCCGTGTTGATGAAATCTTCATTCAGCCACGCCCGGATGTCGCTGTGGGCGTAATCGTTGGCTCTGTATTTCTGATCTGAATCGCCCCAGTAATAATACCCATACTCATCTGAATGTTCTACTATAGAATAATTATGATACGCCTGAGCGTCGATCGCGCTGCAGCACAGGACGAGGCCGCTGTCGGGGTCGAGCACCTTCCACGTAACGGGCTCGAATTTGAACCAGTAGGTATTGCCCGGTTCATAGCCGTTTTCATCCTGTTTGGAGTTGGCGGCCGAGGAGACATTTTTGGTAAGACTGGGTCTGTAGCTGTCAAATGTTACGGCGCGGTATTTCACCCCGTCCAGCACAACGTCCTGATACCGCATAAAGTCGTCGGGCGCCATCTCACCGTTGCTGCCGCCCGTGCCGATGTAGTAGCCGTAGCTGATCCAGCCGCTGTTTTTCAGCTTCGCGTTCAGCGCGGCGACGGTCGCCGCATCCGTCACCTCGCTCTGCGGGTAGGTGCCGTATTCCAGCGTGTCGCCGGCCTTGTAGTGGTACAAATCGGTCACGTTCTGCAGCGCGCTGGCATAGTCGGTCATTTTGCTGCCGTTGACCTGCTCGTTGAACACGTACAGCGTGTCGCCGCTCTGCAGCTTGCCGTTCACGTCGAGCGTGAGCGTGTTTTCGCCCGCCTTCGCCGCTTCGAGCACGCCGTAATAGGTGACGGCGCCGTCCGCGCTGACGATCATGGCGGAGATTTTTTCA
>CAMJHI010000234.1 GCA_946405475.1 uncultured Clostridia bacterium | reverse complement strand
GCCGCAAAGATCACACGCTTTCTTTTTGTTGTTGACGTAGGTGCGGGAAGCCGGATCATCCCCCACGATGATCACAGCCAGCGACGGAAAGACGCCGGTTTCGTTCAGTTGACGCACTTCGTCGGCAACCTGCGCCTTGATGTGGTCGGAGATGATTTTTCCATCGATTCTTTTCAAAATTATCACACTTTCTTACAGATGAAAAGGGCGCACGAAAGTGCGCCCTTAAAGGCATGGTTCAGTCGAATTATTTGTCTTCGTCCTTGAAGAAATCAAGAAAATCGAAATAATCGGTGTCACCGCTGCCGGCGGCCGGTGTACCGTTGTTCGGCGCAACAGGTGCGGCAGCCTGCGGAACAGCGCCAACATTGGGCTGCGGATTGACAGGCTGAGTTGCGAACGACGCAGAGTTCACGTTGGTCTGATTGCCGGTGACGGTCGAATTGAAGATATCCTCCACGCGCGGCGGCGCATCGATCGCACCGTCAGTGCCGAAGCCGAAGCCGGTGGCGATAACGGTAACATAAAGCTCGTCGTTGAGCGAATCGTCGAAGGAAAGACCCCAGATGATGTTGGCGTCGGGATGCGCAGCGTCTTTGATCTTTTCGCTGGCGATCTCGATATCTTCCAGACCGATATCGGGCGAAGAGGTGATGCTGATGATGACGCCCTTGGCGCCCTTGATTGACGTTTCAAGCAGCGGGCTGGAAATGGCGGCCTCGGCGGCAACCTCGGGCTTGTCCTTGCCCTTGGCATAGCCGATGCCCATGTGCGCGTGACCGGCGTCTTTCATGACCGAGAGAACGTCGGCGAAGTCCAGGTTGATCACGCCGGGGATCTTGATGAGTTCGGAAATGTTCTTCACACCCTGAAGCAGAACGTCATCCGCCTTGGCGAACGCGTTGCTCATGGTGATCTTGGTTTCGCTGGCAAAACGAAGGCGCTCGTTGGGGATGATCACAAGGCTGTCAACGTGCTCGGTGAGCATGTCGATGCCGTTTTCAGCCTGCTGCATTCTGCGCTTGCCTTCAAAATTAAAGGGCTTGGTCACGACGCCGACGGTGAGAATGCCCATATCCTTGGCGATCTGAGCAATGACGGGCGCTGCGCCGGTGCCGGTGCCGCCGCCCATACCGGCGGTGATAAAGACCATATCGGTGCCCTTGAGGGTGTCGGAAATGATGTCGCGGCTTTCTTCGGCAGCCTTTTGACCAACCTCAGGCTTGCCGCCCGCGCCCATACCTCTGGTGACCTTTTCGCCGATCTGGATCTTGTGGGTCGCCTGAGAATTGAGGAGCATCTGCTTATCGGTGTTCACGGCGATGAATTCCACACCGCGGATACCGGTCGTAATCATGCGGTTCACGGCGTTTCCGCCGCCGCCGCCGACGCCAATCACTTTAATTTGCACGACATTTTCAACTTCATTTTCAATCTCGAATCCCAAAGTTGTCGCCTCCCGAATAATATAATTAAGTTATGATAGACAAAAAATGATGTCAAAATCAGTTATCGCAATTGTAACACAACAAGTCAAAAAATACAAGAGCAAAACCAAAAAAAACAAAATGATCCGAAAATTTTTCGACAATGGTTTCACAATTACGATAAATAATCAACAATTCGTTCGGATCAGTTCCGCACCGAGGGCGAGGGCCCGAAGGTTCTGGGCGCAGAACTGCGGCTTCATGGCGGTGCGGATGACCGTTTCCAGTTCTTCAAGCGTACAGGGCACCGCGCCCAGCGCGCTCGCCGCGCCGAGCAAGGCGACGTTCAGCGATTTGGCGCTGCCGAGCGCTTGGATGACCGCCGCGCCGTCCACCGCGGCGTAATCCGCGCCCTGCGCCTTCAAAAAGTCAAACATGGCCGCCGCTTCATAAGAAGATTTTGCCAGCGTGTCGGTCGTTGGCTTCACAGGTTGGGTGTTGACGACGATTTTGCCGCCTTTTTTCAAATAGGGAAATACGCGCACGCATTCCGCGGGTTCAAAGGCAATGACCGTGTCGGCGCAGCCCTTCGGGATCAGCGGAGAAAAGCAGTCTGCCCCGATGCGCACGTGGCTGACCACGCTGCCGCCGCGCTGCGCCATGCCGATGGTTTCGGCGGTGTGCGCGGTTTCGCCGCGGTTGATTGCGCAGTTGGCAAGCATTTTGGAGGCCAGCACCGTGCCCTGACCGCCCACGCCGCAAAGCAGAATATTAAACATCAGTCCTCTCCCCTTTCAAACGCGTCAAAACGGCACAGATCAAGGCAAAGCCCGCAGCCGTAGCAAAGCGATGCATCCACCGCGACCTTGCCGTTATCGCCCTTGATGATCGCCGGGCAGCCGATCTCACGCACGCAGCGCTTGCAGCCGGTGCATTTTTCGGCATTGACCCGCACCACGGGCTTCGGCTTGGAAACCGCGATGCACGGCGCACGGAAAATGATGCAAGAAACGCCGTCAAATGCAGCCGCCTCCCTGACAGCCTGTTCGGATTTTTCAAAGTCAAACGGGTCGACCACGGCAATGTGCTGCACGCCGAGGGCTTCCACGACCTTTTCAATGCTGATCTTCGTTGCCGGTTCGCCGGTCGCGGCAAAGCCCGTGCTCGGGTTCGGCTGCTGACCGGTCATAGCGGTGGTGGAATTATCCAGGATCACCGAAACGATCCTTGCGCCGTTATACACCGCGTTGGCGATCCCGGCCAACCCCGTGTGGAAAAAGGTGGAATCGCCGGTGAACGAAAAGCAGACCGTGTCCGGCTCAACGTGCCCGATCCCCTGCGCGATCGTAATGCCCGCGCCCATGCAAAGGCAGGTGTCCGTCATATCCAGCGGCATGGCGTTGCCCAGCGTGTAACAGCCGATATCGCCCGCAAAAACTGCCTTTCTGCCCTTCATGGCGCGCTTGACCGCATAGAACGAGGCGCGGTGCGGGCACCCGGCGCACAGCGTGGGCGGGCGCACGGGCAGCGGCGGAAAATCGGGCGTATTTGCTTCATCAGCGGGTAAATCAAAGAAGCGGCGCAGCACAGCCAGCGCGTTTTCGGTGCTGTTTTCACCGGCGGTCGGGGTATATCCAACGCCCTTGCCGCGGATCTCGACCGGGAGATGATGCACGCCGCACAGACGCTGCAGCTCCTGCTCGATCACAGGGTCAAGCTCTTCATAAACCAGAACCTCGTCCAGCCCCTCTAAAAACTCGAGTGCCTTTTGTTCCGGGAACGGGTGGGAAATGGCCACGTTAAACAGCTTGTATTCCTGCTTCACGTCAAGCATCTGCAGCGCTTCGCGGATGTACTGCCCGCTCACGCCCGAAACGGCAATGCCTTTTTTGCCGCTGCCGCGAAGGGTGTTGAAGCGGTAATCGGACAGCTCCGTGCGCAGAAGCTTGTTTCTTTCTTCGATTTTGAGATGGGATTGATATGACAGCTTCGGAAAGATGACCCAGCGGGAATCTTTCACAAAGCCGTCCGGCTCCTTCACCGGCAGAGCGTCAAGCAATTCGATCGACGCGGTCGCGTGGCAGATGCGCGTGGTCGGGCGGAACAGCACGGGCGTCCGGTATTTTTCGGACAGCTCGTAAGCGTCAGCCATCATCAGATAAGCTTCTTCGGGGCTGGCCGGATCGAAAACCGGCAGCTTGGAAAACGCCGCAAAGGTGCGGGTATCCTGCTCGGTCTGGGACGAGATCGGCCCCGGATCGTCAAATCGCAAGAGCGTCGTG
>CAMJHI010000233.1 GCA_946405475.1 uncultured Clostridia bacterium | reverse complement strand
CGCGGCGGCGTGCAGTGGCTGAGCGGCATGTTCGGCGGCGATCCCCTCATCGGCGCGCTGGTCTGTGCTTATCGAACCATGCTCGACTGGATCAGAATGAAACGGCGTGTCAGACGGCAGGCCGGTCAACAAACAAAACAATAATTCTTTTGAAAAGAGGAGACCATCATGTTAAAAATCGGTATGTTCGGCGCGTGGCGCGGCAACAGCTACATTCACCTGTTCCAGCAGGATGAAGAGATCGAGCTGGTCGCCGTGTGTGACAAAAACACGGAAACGCTCAAGGAGCATCAGGAGGAATTCGGCGACGCTTATCTGTGCGGCGATTTCGACGAATTCATCACAGAGGGCAAAAAGCGCGGCATGCAGGCCGTGTTCCTGGCCAACTTTTTCCATCAGCACGCGCCCTTCGCCGTCAAGGCCATGCGCGCGGGGCTCGACGTGGTGAGCGAATGCACCGCGGCGGGCACGCTGAAGGAATGCGTGGAGCTGGTGGAATGTGTGGAAGAGACCGGCCGCAAATATCTGCTGGCTGAAAACTATCCCTTCTCCACCGCGAACCTCAAAATGAACCAGATCGTGGAAACCGGCGCGCTGGGCTCGCTGCTCTATGCCGAGGGCGAATACAACCATTCCGGCGACAACGCCGAACTGCATCACTACACGCCCTTCCCGCTTCACTGGCGCGCGTGGATGCCCCGCACCTATTACATCACGCACGCGCTGGGTCCGATCATGTATATGACCGGCTCCGAGCCGCGTTACGTCTGCGGCCGCGCGGCGCATTCCGACCTGCTTTATGAGCTCAAGGACTGGCGCCACAATTACGACGGCGTGGGCATGATGTTCTGCGAAATGAGCAACGGCATGATCGCGCGCTGCACGGGCTGCACCGCCATGGCCAGCGATTACAGCCGCTACCGCGTGGTGGGTGACCGCGCGAGCGTGGAATGGTGCACCGGCGCGGGCGACGACAAGGTGAGAAAGTTCTATTTCCACCACACCAAGCCCGAAAACGAGGAACAGCTCTCGTTCGTTCCGGCCACGCTGGAAGACCTCGGCGAAGAGGGCAAAAAGGCCAAGGAGGCCGGTCACGGCGGCGGCGATTACTGGATCGTGCAGGAGATCAAGGCCTGCTTCGTCGACGGCAAACAGCCGTTCTTCGACGTTTATCGTGCCGCGGCCATGTCCGCCACGGCCATCCTCGGCTGGCGGAGCTGCCTCAACCACGGCGAAAACATCCGCGTGCCCGATTTCCGCGTGAAGGAAGAGCGCGACGCCGTGCGCGACGACGACCTGACCCCGTTCCCCGACGAAAACGGCGAGGGCATCACCCTGCCCTGCGCGCTGCCGGTTTCAGAGGCCAGCTGTCAGTAGTCAGTATTCAGTTGTCAGCGGATAGCTTTTCAAGGCGGAAGGCGAAATGCGAAAGGCGAAATGAAGGGTCGCTGCGCTCCGATCGTATTTTATTTAACCGACCGTTTGCTCGCAGACGAAGCAGTCTTCTTCGCCCGCGGCAAGCATAAATGCTTGCCCTACGGATAAGACGAAAGGGACAGATCGGCTGTTTGATCGATAAAAAGGCCGCACAACATTGACTCGTTGATCGCCGTGCAGTTTATGGTGTAGGGCACGCATTCTTGCGTGCCGAAAAGCCTTCCTCATAGCCGATAGCGGATAGCGGATAGCGGATAGCAAATAGCTGACCGTTTCACATATTAAATTCGGGTAAGGGCGAAGCCCTTCCACAATTCCGCCTTTCGCCTTCCGCTTTCCGCATGATTAAGGCGGAGCCTTTCTTCAATTCCTCATTCATCATTCCTAATTCATCATTCATTTTGATTGGGAGGGGTTTTTATGGCAGACGAACCCATTCAAATCCACGTGACAAACGCCGAAGGCAGCGGCGTTTGCGAACGCTGCGGCACGCACGCCGATCAGCTTTATCATGTGACGCTGTCGCAGGGTGAGCTGACCCAAACGCACAATCTGTGCCTGAAGTGCACCGTGGCGGCAAAGCGCTTTGCCGAAAAAAACAAGCAGGAGGTCACCGACGAACCGTCGGATTATCCGATCCCCAAGCCCGCGCCCGCGCCGGTGCCGCTGGCGGTCAATAAGCCGGCCGAAAAGCCCGCGCGCAAGCCGGGCGGCAAGCCGACGAAAAAGAAGACGGCGCCGGGCAAGCTGCCGGTCAGCCTGATCGCCGTTGTCGCCGGCGTGCTCGTCATCGCCGTCGCCGCGGGCATCGGCATCAGCCACAGCAAGAAAAACAACGCCGACGCGGCCGTGACCACGGCGGCGCCGAGCAGCGAAACCGCGCCCACCGTGCCGCCCACCACCGTGCCGGAGGATGAGGACGTGGACGATTCGCTCATCCAGAAGCTCTCGTCCGTTCTCATCGTGGATGACGCGGCGTATGAGTATTACAACTTTTCACAGTCAACGGCCGACCGCTATGCCGGCGCCGTCAGCCGCGCGGCCGATTCCCTGAAGGGCACGGCGCGGGTGTTCGACCTTGTCGTGCCCACGAGCATGGATATCACGCTGTCCGACAAGGTGCGCGCGCGCATTGCCACCGACGACCAAAAAAAGGCGATCGAGGCCATTTACGCGGCGGTTTCAAAGAATGCGACCACGGTCAACACGTTTGACGCGCTGCGCGCTCACCGCAAGGAATACGTTTATTTCCGCACCGATCACCACTGGACGGCGCTGGGCGCCTATTACGCCTACCGCGAGTTTGCGGCGGCGGCCGGTCTGCGCCCGGCGGAGCTGAGCGAATTCACCGAGCGCAAGTTTGAAAACTTCATCGGCGCGTTCTATTATGATTCCGGCAAGAAGGCGGCGCTGGAAAAGAACCCCGACACCGTTTACGCCTATGAGCCCAAATCGACCAACGAAATGGAGTTCACCGACAAGAAAGGCAACGTCATCAAGTGGAACATCATCACCGACGTGTCCAAATGGAAAAAGAGCACGCTCTATAACACCTTCATCGGCGGCGACAATCCCTACAGCCACATCGTCAACCCCGGCGTGACCGACGGCTCCTCCTGCGTGGTCATCAAGGAATCGTTCGGCAACGCCTTCGTGCCGTTCCTGCTGGCCAATTACGGCGAGATCCACGTCATCGACTACCGCTACTGGAAGGGGTCGCTGACCGAATTTGTCCGCGCCAAGGGCGTGAAGGACGTCATCTACCTCAACAACACCTCCGCCACCCGCAACCTGCCGCTGGTGAAGAGCCTCGACAGCATTTCCCGGTGAGCCGTCGGCGGAGTCCGTGAAAATGCCGACGGGTTCAGCCGCTTTATCAAACCAGTTGAATCGCGTTTGACTCTATTTTATTTCAATCAAGCAGGAGGAATCGCTATGAAAAAAGCACTGAAAACCATCGTGGCCGTGCTGCTGGCCGCCGCGCTTCTGGCCGGTCTGGCGGGCTGCGGGGCCAAGACCCTGAACGGCACCTACAAATCCACCGGCAATCTGGGCGGCAGCCTGACCTTCGACAAAGACAACAAGGTCACCGGCGAGCTGTTCGGCGTCACCCTTGACGGCGAATATGAGATCAAGGACGACAGCATCACCTTCAAGTATTCCGCCGTTCTCGGTCTGGGCACGACCGTCACGAAGTCCTTTGAAAAGAAGGGCGGCTCGATCTGGATCGACGGCACCGAGTTTGTCAAGCAATAAAGAGAACTGAAAAAACAAAAA
>CAMJHI010000232.1 GCA_946405475.1 uncultured Clostridia bacterium | reverse complement strand
TGAACGCCCGCTTGCTGCTGATGGCGCTGCCGTCTGCATTTTTCCACACCGGATGCACGACCAGATACCCGGCGCCCAGCGCGGAAGCCGCCCTGATCGACCGCTCGATGACCTCGCCCGCATCCGCTTCGCCGGGCGCGTGCGCGTGGGTGTAAACGATCCCCGCCGCGTCGGCGCGCTGTTTCAGGGCTTTGGCCCAATCGAGATAGCCGTCGCCGAGGAAGGGCGAGCCGTCGAACACCCAGTAATCAAAGCCCATGTCGACGCCCTCAAAGCCCAGCGCCGCCAGACGGTCGACCGCCTGTTCGGCGGAATACCCCTCTTCAAATACGTCGGTGGTGGTGACGATGCGCGGCTTCATGCGAATGACGCATGAGCCGTTCATGGCCACATAGTTTTTCTGTACGCCCAGTTCTTCTATCCACGCGCGGACCTCAAGCGTTTTGAGGTTGCCGTTCCTGTTGTCCCACACCCAGCTCGGCGTCGGCCAGAGGCAGAGTTCGGGCGAGACCGCCTCGTAGAAACTGCGGTCGACGCCATCCTGCCCGTGATGCGCCATTTTGCAGTAATCGCAGTCGAGCAGACCGGTTTGCGCCCAGTTGGCCAGCGCCTTGTTGCCGGCCTGAACGCCAGCATCGCCCGTGAACATCACGCTCGTGCCGGCAAGATCCATGCGGAAGATCAGGGAAGAATTGTTGCAGTCCGAAAAAGCCGGATCGAAGGTGTAAAACACCGTAAACTTCGCCGCGCCGACGTTGAACACGTCGCCGTCGTGCAGCACGCATTCCTTTTCGGCAAAGCGGTCGCGCAGCGCCGCATAATCGTGCAGGACCTGATCCGCCCACTCATCGGTGCCCGTATAAAAATCGACCGGTGCGAAATTCTGATAGACCTTGTCGAACGTCACCTCGTCAGAATGATTCGTGACGACGTCAAGGAACACCTCGCAGTGATCGTCATGCGGGTGCGAAAGGAACCACGCGTCGATGTGCGGCTTTTCCCGGCCCGTGACCGCCTTGAGATACTTGAGAAAATAGTCGGTTTCCGAATACATGCCGCCGTCGATGACGATGACCTTGCCATCCTGCGTGGTGATGATGAAGCTGTCGCCGATGGTGTCGGTGACGGATTGCAGCATATGGATCGCGTTCTGATTCATGGTGTTCGGTGCGACCTCCTTCCGGCCGGTGAATATTGCGATGAAGCGGTTCCAAAGCGAAACGATCCAATCAAGGACGCTCTGGAAAAAGCTTTTGACGGTCTCGCCGAAATCAGCATCCGGGGCGGCCGCCGTTTGCGGGGCGCTCTGCGCACAAACGGATTGTTCCGCTGCCGCCGCGCCAAACGCGGCGAAGCAGCCGAAAGACGGCAGCAGCAAAAGCAGCGCCAACAAAACGGCCAGCGGCTTTTTCAGGGTCGGTTTCATGGGTTCTTCTCCTCTCGATTGAAGTTGATCAGGTGAGGCCGCGGATCCATTGGATCAGGCCGTATACGGCGCGCCGCAGGGGTGTGAACGGATGAGACGACGCATAGAAGCGATAGAGATAATTGCCGCCGACGCGCCCGGTGTCCACGATCGGTTTGTCAAAAACGCCGTAGCCCAAACCGCCCGTTTTCAACACGCAGTTTTTCGTGTTGTCCTTGAAGCCGATGCGCATATTGGTGACGATGGAGTTGAATTCCCCATCCGCCCGGAAGCAGGTCTCCTGACCGCCCGCGTCCGAATACCAGTAGGTAAAGCAGTTGGTGTAAATGTTTTTCTGATTGCCGGTCGTGCGAAAGCCCGTGCAGAACTGGTCGCTGTAGCAGTAATCGTAAAGATTGTCGCCGCCCTCATCGAGGAATCCGACGCTCTTTTCATAATCGTCATAGCCGGAATAGAACAGCGGATGGACGTTTTTCAGCGCGTTGCCCGCGCCCTTGAGATGAACGCCGGTGTAAACGAAGCCGATGCGGATGTTGGTGAAGGTGTTGTCATGGCCTTCGACGATCAGCCCCGTGGAATCAATGCCGCCGGTGCCGATGATGTTGACGCTGCTGATATCGGCGTCGGACGAGCCGGCGTTGGCGCCAGGCTTGATGTGGATGCCGACGGTGGCGTTTTTGATGGAAACGTCTTTGACGACGGTTTCCCGCCCGCTCTCGATCGTGATCGCCTTGGCTTTGCCGCGCGGGTCGATGATACCGCCCGTGAGAGAATAATTGCTGCCGGGGGTATGCGTGTCGTTGTACGGGTCTTTGCCGCCGAGCATCACGAGCGCTTCGCCCTCAAAATCATCCGCGGCCACAAGCATGGCGTAGGGATCGAGCCTGAGCGAAACGCTTTTGCGCGGATCGGCCGGGGTGCGGATCGGCTCGCTGAGGAGATATTCGCCATCGGGAAAATAAAAGGTGCGGTTCGGGTTTTCGTCGATCGCCCGCTGCAGCAGAGCCGAAACGGAACCGCCGCCCGCCGTCAGAGCGGCGACGTTCACGGGACCGTCGGCGGCAGAAACCGGGATGGTCATCAGCTTCAGAAGCAGGGCCGAAACGACGGCGGTAAGTTTTATTAACTGTTCTTTCATTGTCATCACCGTCTGTTATTATAGCATGATTGTTCGCTTCAATCTACAAAAAGCTTGATTTTTTTTCGGACTCGCCCTACAATAAAGTCAAACACGTCACGACGGAGGCCGCGCATGAAACACACCGTCTTTTATTTCGCACCCCATCAGGATGATGAGCTGACCAATTTCGGCGCGGCGATCTGCGCCGACCTTGACGCGGGGCATGAGGTGTTCTGCGTGCTGTGCACCGACGGAGGCGCCTCCGGCGCGAGAGGGCTGCTGGCCGACGGCGGGGGCTGTGCGTGGCACGACGAACGGCACGCCTTTGCGCTGAGCCGTGAGGCGTTTGCCGCCGCGCGCGACCGCGAATTTACGGCGAGCTGTCTGGCGCTGGGGATCGAACCGGAGCATATCGTCATTTCTCCCCTGCGCGCGCCCGATAGCGGCTGCACCGTCGAAGCCGCAAGGCAGATCATCCTCGACGCGACCGCCGCCTGCCCCAACGAACACACGGTGATCAAAACGCTGCTGCCGGTCACCTGGCGGCGTCAGAACCCCGACCACACGGCCATAGCACAGGCGGCCGCCGGGCTGAAAGCCGCAGGCCGCTTTGCCGACGTGCGGTTTTATTACGAAATGATCCTGCTGCCCGCGCCCGACAACATCCGGCTGCAAAAAATCGAGCCCTCGCCGCAGGGGCGTGAACGCCTGCTGCGCGCCGCGGACGAATACGGCCGGTGGGAACCGCAAAACGGACGGTTCGCGATCGGGGTGCATTCGGTCTATGATGAAATGGAAGAATTCCGGCAAAAGCCCTTTTCGTGGCTCGTGTCGGCCAATGACGAAATCAACGGGAGGTAAAAACGATGGCAACGATCCGCATCCACCCAAACGAGAGCGTCGGCGCGATCAAGCCGATGCACTGCGTCAACAACGGGCCGTTCGCCGCGCGAACGGATCAGGTGCGCGGCAATTTTGACGCCTACAAGGCGCTGAAAATCCCCTTTGCGCGCAACCACGACGCGTCGTTTTTTGCCGGTTACGGCGGCCCGCACTGCGTGGATATCGGCGCGGTCTTCCCCGATTTTGACCGTGATGAGAACGACCCCGCCGCCTACGACTTTCACCTGACGGACGAATACATCCTCAACACGCTCAAAGCCGGCACCGAGACCTT
>CAMJHI010000231.1 GCA_946405475.1 uncultured Clostridia bacterium | reverse complement strand
CCTGATCCACTAAAAAACAACGGCTGATCCGATCGCGTTTTTCGGTCGGATCAGCGCTTTTTCAGGGGAGTGATTCCGCATGTTTGATCCACAGCAAGATCGTGATACCGTTGTTATCAGCGACCCCGGCCCGCAGGTGTGCGGCGGCACCTACGCCACGCAGAACGTCAACGCGCCGACCGTGATCGAGTCGCACGAAATGGTGCTGTTTGAAGCGACCACGGCACTGGGCGGTCTGGTCAGCCCCAATCCCGCGCTCATGCCGCGGTTCGGCTACGTGTCGGCCTTTGCCGCGTCGGCGGGGAGCGATACGTTTTTGTTTTTGCAAACGCGCCCGGTCTACGGCTCCGACGAGCCGGACAGCGTGTCGTTTGCGCTTATGAAAGAAAACGTCTTCCCCGAGCTCGATCTGCTGGTGCGGGTGCACCATCTCTCTCGGGGCAACGGCCGCCATTCCAACACAAGCGGCCTGCCGCAGAATTTCGGCGGCAGCGTCAACATCCGCTACGCAAGCGGCGAACAAATCAGCTTTTCCAACAACCAGTCGCCGGTTTTGTCCCCCGTGGCGGCCAACGAGATCGCCGATTTTTTTGCCAAAGCCATCGCCGGTGAAAAGCGGCCGCTGCCGTCGGCCGACGCGATCAAAGAGATCCGCTTCAGCGAGACCCGAAAGGACGGCGGCTTTGCCCGCGCGACCCTGACCCTGAACGCGGACGGCACGGGCACGAACCGAAAAGCCCAGTGCTTCACGCCCGGGCAGGTGTATGAAAGCGAAAAACCGGTCGACGCGGCAACGATCGACGCGATCAAAAAGACCGTCGCGCGCTGCGGCATGTTCGCGTGGAGCGACCTGCCGCGAAGCGAGTTTACACTCGGTGACGAAAAGACCATGACCTTTGTGCTCGCGGACGGAAACGAGATCACGGTCACGAATCAAAAGGCGCTGCCCTCGGCGCTAAGTGGCGGCTTTTTCAGCATTGAGCTGGAAATGATCACCAAGCATTAACGCGAGCTTGCGCGTGGCCGTTGAAAGACAAAGCAATAAAAAAACAGAGCCTGTTTGAACCTTTTCAGGAACAAACAGGCTCTGTTTGCTGTATGGGTACTCGTTGAGGCGCCGTCAACAGGCAGCATTGCAGTGATGGCGCAGGGCGCGCCGAATCATGCCGTATTTTTGACAGCTTCTCACGGCGACAGCGTACGGCATGAATGCCGTCCCTACGAACAAAACCGCACAACAATCGACGGTTGATCGCTGTGCGAGTCAGGTTGTAGAAAACGCATTCTTGCGTGCCGCACGAGCGCCTTCCCTTGGGGGAAGGTGGCCGAGCGTAAGCGAGGTCGGATGAGGGCAAACGTTTCTTTCACTGTCAGCCGTTGGTGGCATAAAATAACACACTTTTCCCTCATCAGTCTCGTCGCTACGCTCCTCGACAGCTTCCCCCAAGGGAAGCCGTCATAGCAAGCATTCTTGTTTGCCGCCAAGCCTTCCCTGTGTAAGGGGAGCTGGTACTGCCTCTTTTTTGATGACTTTTTACGGCGACGGCGGACGGCACGTAGCCGTCCCTGCGAATACCTCAAACGTTTCTGCGTAACCGTAGGGCAAGCATACATGCTTGCCGCAAAGTCGATGCCGCTTACGGCTTCCATGGTAGGACGCACATTTTTGCGTGCCGTATCATCTCGTATTTTTGACGGCTTCTCACGGCGACAGCGGACGGCATATATGCCGTCCCTACGAATACCTCAAACGTTTCTGTGAAACCGTAGGGCTGGCATTCTTGCCTGCCGCAAAGCCTCCCTCACAGAGAGCCAATAACAAATAAGCACAGGCGTTCCCTGAATCGGAACGGCCTGTGCTTTTGATTTTGTTCGATAATTTTACTGCGCGCTTTGCGACAGGATGAAGTCCATATAGCTCTTGTAATGGGCGAAGACGATGCCGGGCTCCTGCAAATCGGGATTCCAGCGCTTGAGCCATTCCAGCGAAATGAAGCCGTCGTAGCCGCTCTTTTTCAGTTCGTCCATCGCCTGCATCACGGGCACGTCGCCGTAGCCCATCATTTTGTATTTGATCTCGCCGTTGATCTTCAGCGAATCCTTCACGTGAACGTGCTTGACGAGCGAACCGAGGTTGGCGAAGGTGGTTTCGGGCGTTTCCTCAAAGAAACGGTAGGGATGGTGCACGTCCCACAAAACGCCCTTGTTGTCGCTCTCGATGCCGTCCATAAAGCGGCGCATCATGGCTGAATCCGCTAAAACGCCGTTGGTTTCCATGATCGGCGTCACGCCTCGTTCCGCGCCGTAGGCGCAGACGGCTTCGTACTGCTGCTTGCACAGCTCCAGATCGGCGTGGGTCGGGTGTGCTTTTTCGGTGGGCATCACGCGCACGCAGGGCGCGCCGAGCCGGGCAGCCAGGTTGATGTAGGCCTTCGCTTCGATCATGGCCGCTTCCTTGACCGCGTCAACGGCCAGAGCGCAGGTCGAATCCAGCACGGGGATGGTCAGGTTGGCTTCGGCCAGCCTTGCCTTGGTTTTTTCAAGCTGATCGCCGCTGAATTCGGGGATGGACGGGGCGTACAGCTCGTCGCCCACGCCGCGGATCTCCACGCCGTCAAAGCCGATATCCTTGGTGATCGCAAAAATTTCATTCCAGCTCCAGCCGGGGCAGCCGGCCGTGGTGAAAGACAGTTTCATTTTCTTTTCCTCCCTCTGTTACGCCGTTTCGATGCCGGCGGCGTCTTCCAGGTGATAGATCTTAACGGCCAGCTCACGCAGCTTGAATTTCTGGATCTTGCCGCTGGCGGTCATGGGGAATTCGTCAATAAACGCCACGTGCGACGGCGTTTTGTGCCGCGCCATGTTTTTCATCACCGCGTCCTTGACCTGATCCTCGGTGAGGGTGCAGCCCTCTTTGAGCACAATGAAGGCCATGACCTCTTCGCCGTATTTCTTGCTGGGGATGCCGACGACCTGAACGTCGCTGACCTCAGGCAGATGATACAGGAAATCCTCGATCTCCTTCGGATAAATGTTTTCGCCGCCGCGGATGATCATATCCTTGGTGCGGCCGGTGACTTTGTAATAGCCCTGCTCGTCCATCATGCAGATGTCGCCCGTGTGCAGCCAGCCGTCGGAATCAATGGCCTGACGGGTCGCCTCGGGCATTTTGTAGTAGCCCTTCATGATGTGATAGCCGCGCGAGCAGAATTCGCCCTTCTGGTTGGGGCCGAGCGTTTCGCCGGTCTGCAGGTCGATGATCTTGTTTTCGCAGCCGGGCAGGTCGCGCCCCACCGTGTTGACCTTGCGCTCAATGGTGTCGTCGGCGCTGGACATGGTGCAGCCGGGCGAAGCCTCGGTCTGACCGAACACGATGGTGATATCGCGCATGCCCATTTTTTCGATCACGTCCTCCATGGTCTTGATCGGGCAGGGAGAACCCGCCATGATGCCGGTGCGCAGATAAAAGTGATAGTTTGAAAAGTTCGGGTGCTCAAGCATGGCGATATACATGGTGGGCACGCCGTGGATGGCGGTGCAGCGCTGGTTATCCAGCGTGCGCATGACCTTTTCGGCCTGGAAATAGTCGACGGGGATCATGGCGGTGGCGTGCGTGATGCAGGCCATCATCGCCAGCACCATGCCGAAGCAGTGGAACAGCGGCACGGTGATGCAAAGCCGGTCGGTCGGGCTGAATTTCATGTTGTCGCCAATGAAGCGGCCGTTGTTGAGAATGCCCTTGTGGGTGAGCATA
>CAMJHI010000230.1 GCA_946405475.1 uncultured Clostridia bacterium | reverse complement strand
TCGGCGTACAATATATGGCGACTGAATTCGATCGTGAGTTTGGCGTTTTTTTGAATAATCTGATGTATGCCAGGGAAAAGGCAAGGTATATTTTTGACCACGGATTCCCTGTGATCGATCATTTTTATTCCGATTCTCTTGCCGATACGCCGCTTGCGTTATGTGCGGAAAAAGCTCATCTGGTCACGAACAAAGCGACAACCGTCGTTGATTGGCCTGATCTGGATCCGGAAACTGCTGAAAAGGTGAAAAAGAAAATCGATACAGGCTGGAACGTTCACCTGAAAGAGGATGAATGAACACAGGGGATGGTTCTCTGTGTTGTATGAATTGACGGCTTTGCCGTCATGAATTGCAAACTTGCGTTTGCATGATTTCTCGCTTTGCTCCATGAATTGAATGGCGTTGCCATTCATGGTGGGCGGGCTTCGCCCGCACCCAATTATATAGCCGGACGCAGGCTCCTTCATGCGCCGAATGGTGCCGTTTATTCCGAGCTCGGCTGACAACTGACAACTGACTTCCGCTGTCCGCTCAATCGGAATAAACAACAGAACAATCTATTCCACGAAAGGATGATTCATATGGGACCCTATATCGCTGCCGTTCTTTTGGCTTTGGCCGCGGTGCTGGTCGTTGCGCTGGCGCTGGCCGCCGTTCAGGCGATCCGCATCAAAGCGCCCGCCAACACCCGTGAGCCCGCCGACCGGGCGACGCCGGAAGAAACGCAAAAATACGCCGAAACGCTTGCCGCCATGGTGCAGATCCCCACGGTCTCCAAGCGCGGTGAAAACGATCTGACCGAATTCCGCCGTCTGCAGGCGGTCATGCGCGAAAAGTTTCCGCACGTTTTTGAAAAAATGGAGCTGACCGATCTGGACGGCAATCTTTTGCTGCGCCTGCCCGGCAAAGACCCCAACCGCAACGGCATTCTGCTCATGGGGCATCAGGACGTGGTGCCCGCCGACGGCAAGGACTGGAAGCACGACCCGTTTTCCGGCCTGATCGAAAACGACGTGGTGTTCGGCCGCGGCGCGATGGACTGCAAATGCACCGTCATGGCGGAATTTCAGGCGATGGATGAGCTGATCGCCGAAGGGTATGAGCCGCCGTGCGACGTTTACCTGTCCACCTCCGTCAATGAGGAAATTTCCGGCGGCGGCGTGCAGAAGGCCGTGGCCTATTTCAAAGAAAAGGGTCTGCGGCTCGATCTTTGCATGGATGAGGGCGGCGCGATCATGCACGGCATGCTGCCCGGCATGCCCGTCTGGGCGGCGGCGGTCGGCGTGCTCGAAAAGGGCTATATCGACGTCAAGATCAAGGCCAGGGGCAGCGGCGGCCATTCGTCCACCCCGCCCAAAAACACGCCCATCGCGCGGCTTTCGGCGTTCGTGACCGAAATGGAAAAGAAGCACCCGTTCAAGGTGGCCATTTCGCCCACGGTCAAGGCCATGTTTGAGGGCGCGGCGGCTTACATGACGTTCCCGATGCGCATGCTGCTGGGCAACATCTGGCTGTTCGGGCCGCTGCTCAAGGTGCTGCTGCCCAAGGTTTCGCCATTTGCCGAAGCGTTCGTGTCCACCACGTTCTGCTTCACCATGTCCGGTGGCTCCACGGCGGCCAACGTCATCCCCGACGAAGCCTACGTGGTGTGCAACCTGCGCCCGTCCGAGCATCAGAACGCCGAAGAATCGCTCAAGGTGCTCAAAAAATACGCCGATAAATACGATCTGGAATGCGAGGTCATCATCGCCCGCAACGCCTCGAACTGCGCCAAGCTTGACGGCGAGGAATTTGCCTACCTCAAGCAGTGCATCGACGAATGCTACCCCGACGCGGGGGCGCTGCCCTACCTGATGGCCGGCGGCACGGATTGCCGCCAGTTTGAAGCGGTGTGCGACAGCTGCCTGCGCTTCTGCCCGATCAAAATGACGCAGGAGCAGCTCGCCGCCATGCACGCCGCCAACGAAACCATCGGCGTGCCGGAGCTGGCCGCCAGCGTGAAGTTTTACAAGCACTTTGTAAAGAACCACAAATAACGAAAAAGCAAAACAGCCGCGCTCCGAACCCAACGGAACGCGGCTGTGTGTTTGTGTGTGCTGTTTTATTCGGTGCGCAGCGCTACCACGGGGTCTTTCTTTGCGGCGATCTTGGAGGGGGACAGACCCGCGATGACGGTGAGCAGCACGCTGATGACGATCAGCGCGATCACGCCGTAGATCGGCAGCGCGGCGAGCCCTTCGATCTCGATCAGGGCGTTGATGATGGCGTTGATGGGCACCAATAACAGGAACGAAACGCCGATGCCCAGCACGCCCGAAACGAGTCCGATGATGATGGTCTCGGAGCGGAACACGCGTGAAATGTCTTTTTTCGATGCGCCGATGGCGCGCAGGATGCCGATCTCCTTGATGCGTTCCAGCACCGAAATATAGGTGATGACGCCGATCATGATGGACGATACGACCAGCGAGATGGCGACGAACGCGATGAGCAGGTAGGTGATGACGTTGATGATCTTCGTCACGTTCGACATGATCAGGCTGACGTAGTCGGTGTAGGCGATCACGTTCTGGTCGTTGCCGTCGAGCCGCTGCTGGGCGTTATACTCGTCGATGATCTTCTTGACGGCTTCCTTGGCTTCAAAATCGATCGGATAAATGCTGATGGTGCCGGGGGTCTCCGGGTCGGCGCAGCCGAGGATCTCAAGGTTTTCCTCCAGCGTGGCGTCGGAGAATTTCGGCTCCTCCGGCTCGGGCTTTTGGGCGGTGCTGCCGCTGCTATTTTTGCTGCCCGAGGTCTTTTTGCCGTCGGAAGACGTGTTCTCTTTGATCTCGGCGGGCAGGTCGATGGTGCTGCCGTTTTCCGCCGCGCGCAGCAAAAGGGTGATGAGCTGAAGCTTGGTGTCCTTATCCATCATGTTCAGCATCATGTAGATCTTTTCGCCGGTCACGTCCTTGTTGGTGTTGCCGGATTCCTTGAGCGCCGCATCCAGCGCGTCGATCACCTTTTTGCGTTCGCTCGCGGAGCGGATGTTCTTGAGCACGAGGCGGACGAGCTCCTTGCGCTCCTCCACGTCGTCGCCCTTGTAGTTTTTGTCGATATAATCGTAGATCTCCTGCTCGGTCATGGTTTCCACGCCCTCGGGCATTTCAAAGCTGCCCGCGGTGGCCGTCACGCTCGGCGTGTCGGCGGTTTTGGCGAGGAACGAAACCTGCGGCGTTTCGACCGCGTTCATGCCGCTCATGCCAAAGCCCGGGAAGGAGGAAGAGGAATCCTTCTTCTTTTCGGCAAACGGCAGGCCGGTGAACACGTCGATTTTCGGCTTGGCCTGCTGTTCCTTGACCACGGCGCTGTTGTTGTTGGCGGTCACCACTTCCACGGCCAGTTCGCTGCGGTAGCCGATGGTGCCGGCAATGGTCATGCTGCTGTTTTCGGCGGCCTTGGCTTTGCCGTCCGGCCGGGCGATGGCCACGATCTTCAGCTCTTTGCCGTTGTTGATGATCTGCTTCATCGCGGCCGTGTCCTCGCTCTTGTCTTCCCAGACGCCCTTGGCGTTTTTCTGATACAGGCTGCTCTGCGGCACAAGCTTGAACGTCAGGCCGAGGAACTCGCCGTATTCGTAGCTCTGCTCCTCTTCTTTGGCCGGAGCGGAGGTCTCCTCTTCGCCGGTTGCTTTTTCGGCCGGGGCGGAGGTGGATTCCTCTTCGGCACGTTTGGCGGCGATCTCGTTTTCCAGCTCGCTGATGTCGATCAGACCGAGGGAATAG
>CAMJHI010000229.1 GCA_946405475.1 uncultured Clostridia bacterium | reverse complement strand
ATTTCAACTTCCGTTCCTGGCCGGACATCGGCGACTGCGTGATGGCGGCGGCAGACCTGAACGGAACGCTGATTCTTGACGTTTGCGAGAATTACGCAGACAAGGGCGTCGTTGATTCGTTCGTTCAGATCTGTCAGGAGTTCGGTATGGATATGAAAGAAACACAGGTCACTGTTTTTGAACAGGCGAACGTGAGACTGTGACAAAGAAAAGAGGACAGAAATGAAAACAGAATTAATCAAAGAAAACGGCAGGCTGACCGTTTCGGTCGTCGGCAATCTTGACACTGCCACTGCGCCGGAGCTGGAAAAAGCCGTGTTTGATCATCTCGACGGCGTTGCGGAGCTGGTGCTTGATCTGAGCGAGATGCCCTACACCTCATCGGCAGGCCTTCGTACTGTTTTGAAACTGCAAAAAGCCATGAATCAGAAGGGGACGATGAAGGTGATCCATGTATGCGACGAGGTCATGGAAATTTTTGAGCTGACGGGTTTTTCCGAGTTTTTAACGATTGAATAAGAATACAGCCGCAGACAAAAGGCACGGAAAAGGATCGACGATCCAGAATCCGTGCCTTTTTACATGAGAACAGCCCGCGGGATCGCTCCCGTGATGCGGAACGCCGTCCTTCGCTTCCATTTTACGACTGGCTTCGTCAAACCCAATCGATACGTTCAGTGCTTGATCGCTTCCCGCGCCTTATCGCGGAAGGCGGTGTATTTCTTTTCCGGGATCGGCAGCTCAGTGCCGTCGGCGAGCGTGACGGTAAAACGCCGGATGCTGCGCAGATAGTGGGGATTGATGAGATAGCTTTGGTGACAGCGAAGAAACAGGTGCGGGTATCGCGCGGCAAGCTCCGTGACCGACGCCATGATTTTCGCGCTGCCGCTCGTCGTGTGAAGGACGCTGTGTTTGCCGTCGTCCGCGGCCTCGATCCAGTATACGGCGTCAGAATAATAGAAATAGTCCGACCGGTCGACGCCGTGAAAATGGATGCGCTCGCCCCGCTGCGGCTGAGCTTTTTCACCGGCATAGACCTGTGCGTAGTTGACGGGATAGATGTTGTCATCCTCATGCTTGCCGTGGGGATTGGAGATATGGCAGACGAGGATGCGCGGCACTTTTTGCAGATTTCCGTTTGCGTCCTTTCGTTTGCGCTCGCACCAACACAGCAGCAGCCGCTGAAAGACCGACAGATCGTGCCCGTCCGGGTAGTGTGTCACGACGGTATACGTCAGCATGACGTTGCACGTCGCGTTGTTTCCGGAGATATGCACGACTTTGAGGTTTCCCATCGTGAAGCGCAGCTCGTGTTCCTCTGCCTGCCATGCACGGATCATCGCTTCCCGACCGCGCAGGAACTGCCCCTCGGCAGGACCGTACCACAAAGAGTCGTCGTCGAAGCTCTCTAAAAACGGCAAGTAATCATTGTTATAATATTGGATAATAAGCTCTGCCGAAAGGTCGGCAATTTCCTGTTGTTTCATGACACGATCACTCCTTATACACCAACAATACCCGATTTCACCCCAAAAATCAAGTGATATAAGCAAATAAACAAGTCATATTAGGAATAATATTGATAATTTTGCGCTTTATGATTATAATTGCAGCAGAAACAAAAAGGAGATCTGCCATGAAAAAGCTGCTGTCAATTTCTTTATCCGTCCTTATGCTGGTATCCATGATTTCGTCCTTCCCGTTTGCTGTCGCGCTGAATCATTCCGCCGCGCCGAAAACGGTTGAGGGGACGAAGCCGTGTGTGGATTTTGCCGCCGGTGCGCCGATCACTACCGTGCGTATTGACAACGAAAAAATCACTCGGGAAAATGTGGCGATCAGCTGCCCTGACAATTCCAAACGGTTTTACATCGATCAGGACGGCTGTGTCTATGCCGAGAATTGCAACGTAAAGCAGGGCGGCTACGTCGGTTTGGGCGGCTTTACGCTGACGTTTGCGGACGCAGCCGTGTTCCCGGATGGCAGCAGACAGCCGTTAGAAGTTTTCTTCAGTGAAGTGCACACCATCGGAAGAATGGACGTCGAAGCGTATTCCGATGACCTCTGCTTTGCGATGATCACCAATCATTCCGATCGTCCGCTTGATTTTGCACCGCTGTCATTAAAAGAAAAACTGCAGATCGGCGTCCGCAGCAGAGTCTATTTCCGCGTTCCGAAAGCCGGCGCGAAGGATACCTTCCTTTTCGCGGCGAACGGTATCAATACCGTGCGCAGCGCAGAGAGTGCCTTTGGCAGAATCATAGACGCTGAGGGGCATTATAACTATTCCGAATCGATGGAACCGATGAGCGGTATGGCCGAGGGCACCGATTTTTACTATCCTTCCGATACCAAATTGAATGTGGCACAGGGAACAACGGCGGGCAGTCTCGGCGTTCGCTTCGTCGGCTCAGGCAGTCCGGCAGGAGATCTGCCGGCATATGAAACCGGCTTTGCTGCCGTCGGCAGCGCTAAATCGGGCTTTTCTTCCCGTGTGTGGAGCAGCTGCGGCGTAAACACGATGCCGATTCAAATCAATCTCCTGACCTCGGGTTTGGGTTATGAACTCACGACCGCAGCAGGGGAAAACGGCAGCATCTCTTTGTGGACGGACGGTATCGCCAACAGCGCAAATGCGGCAAAACTCGACGGCGGAACAGGGGAGACGCCGCTAACCTATCTTGTGCCGAACGGCAAGGCCGTTACGCTTGTGATCACGCCGGATACCGGTTATGGTCTTCAGACATTGTACCTTAACGGGACTGCTGTTCAACCGACGCGCTTTGATGACAAGCTCGGTTCCTATGAATATGTCATACCGGTAGCGTTAAACGGCGAAAACTGCGAAGTGAGCGCATCGTTCAAGCCGCTTGAAAAACCCACGATCGAAATGAACGTGATCGATCAAAACAGCACTTACGGCGAGCCTGTAACGATCACCGCCACTCTGCCCGCCGATGCGAACGGTTCGGTCACCTTCACGCTGACCGGCAGCAGCAACAACTACAGCTTCACCGACGATTCCATCACCGACGGCGTGGCGCAAATCTCGCAAGAGCTGAACGCCGACACCTATGCCGTCACCGCTTCCTACAGCGGCGACGGAAAATACGCGGCAGCGACCGCCTCAACGACGCTGACGATCAACCCGGCGCCGCTCGACTATACCATCGCGTTCTCGCCGGAAAACCCCAAGGTGGGCGAAACCGTGCAGATCACCGTTGTGATCGCGGAGGGCACGACGCTGATGGTGAACGGCGCGGTGCTGGAAATTGACGGCAAAACCATCGGACAGGTCGATCATTCCGACAGCAACGTCGTCTTCACCGTGAACAGCCTGACGGCGGGCGATCACACGGTGAAGATCATCCCCAGCGGCGACGCGAATCATATCGGCGTTGCCAGATCCGTGACGCTCACCGTCGCCTGCGTGCACGTCTGGAATACCCCGACGTGGGATTGGACGGACGCAGATAACCCGGCTTACAACACGACCTGCACCCTGTGCGCCGACGGTCAGGCGAGCGGCAGCGTGTCGAGCACGAAGGGCACCCGCGTGGCCGCCACGGTGGAAGCCGACGCCTACACGCCCTGTTCCGCGACCGTGACGCTCGACGGGCAGACCTTTCACGACACGTTCAACCTCACCGAGCCCGGCACGATGCTCGCCGCCAGAAAGGCCGCCTTTGACGCCTATAAAGACGAACTGAAACAGGCCGCCGAGGACAAGCGCCTGCCCGGTGACAGCGACGCGTGCAACCGGCTCATCGACGACGCGATCGACGCGATCGACGCGGTGACCTACGACGAGACGAAAACGCGCGACGAGAACAAGCAG
>CAMJHI010000228.1 GCA_946405475.1 uncultured Clostridia bacterium | reverse complement strand
CTCCGGTTCGCATTCGCTCACCACCTCCCTTTACACAAGGGAGGCTTGGCGATCCACCAATTCACGTTCCGCATTGACAACACCCTCAATGAGGGAGGCTCATACGGCACGCAAGAATGCGTGCCCTACACCATGAACCGCACAGCAATCAACCGCCGATCGTTGGGCGGTTTTTTCATTGTGCTGAAAAAATGATCTGACCGCTGACTTCAGCTATCCGCTATCCGCTATCCGCTATCAGCTATCCGCTATCAGCTATCCGCTATCGGCTATCGGCTGTCGGCTGTCGGCTATCGGCTGTCGGCTGTCGACTGACAACTGACTTCTGACAACTGACCACTGAATTGTTGACTTTTTGCCGTAATCGCTATATAATATCCTTGTCTTATTATGGGTTATAATACTTACTACATTATTACCCTCACCGAAAGGGTGAACAAATTGATCAACTTATCCTCCGGCAACCACCAACTGCCCACGCCGCAGATCTTTTTGCGCCGCTGCCTCATCGCGCTGTTCGATCTGCTGTTTCTCAACCTTTCCTTCGTGGCTGTGTGCGGCCTGAAATACAACCTGTCGGGCATTTTCAACCTGTTGATCGGCCGCGCGTGGTACGCGTCGCTCATCTATCTGGCCGTGCTGACCTTTTTCGGGCTGTACAACAGCATGTGGGAATACGCCGGGCTGCACGAACTGCTGCGCTGCCTGTGTGCGGTGGTGACTTCCACGCTGCTCACCTACGGCGTCGACAGCATCTGCCGCAACCTCAGCCTGTTCAATCAGCGCAGCGAGGTTCTGCCGGACACCGGCATTTCCATTTCCGTTTACTTCTTTGCCGCGCTGCTCACATTTTTCCTGTCGGGCTTTCTGCGCATTTTTTATCGCTCGCTTCGCAGCATGCGCAGCATGATTTCCAATCGCCACAACACCAAGCGCCACCGCATTATGATCATCGGCGCGGGCGACACCGGCATCACCATCTACCGTGAGCTGGAGCAAAAGGGCTTTTCCACGGGCAAGCCGGTCGTGTTTGTCGACGACGACCCCAACAAGCAGGGGCGCCGCGTGGGCTTTGTGCCCGTGCGCGGCAGCAGCGACCGCATTCCGGAGCTGGCCAACCGCTATGACGTGGACGAGATCATTTTGGCCGTGCCCTCCATGAGCAGCCAGCGCCGCGGCGAGCTGCTGAAGATCGCCATGGAAACCGGGTGCAAGCTGAAAACCTCGCTTTCATTTGAAGAGATCACCGAAAACCCCGCCTCCGAGGGCGCGGTGCGCAACGTGGAAATCGCCGACCTGCTCGCGCGCCCCGAAATCAAGCTCAACCCCGCCGTTTGCTCCTACCTCAAGGGGCAGACTGTGATGGTCACGGGCGGCGGCGGCTCGATCGGTTCGGAGCTGTGCACGCAGGTGGCGCGCTACAGCCCGAAGCGCATCATCATTTTTGACAACTACGAAAACAACGCCTTTTTGCTCAAGGGCAAGCTCGACCGCCACTATAAAGGCAAGGTGGAATTCATCATCCGCATCGGCTCCATTCAGGACTCGAAACGTCTGCGTGAAGTGATGAAAGAGTTCAAGCCCACCGTGCTGTTCCACGCGGCCGCGCACAAGCACGTGCCGCTGATGGAGGAAAGCCCCTGCGAAGCCGTGAAAAACAACGTGTTCGGCACCTATAACGTGGCCAACGCGGCGGTCGACTGCGGCGTGAAAAAGGTGGTCACGCTTTCCACCGACAAGGCCGTGAACCCCACCAACGTCATGGGCGCCTCCAAGCGCGTGACCGAGCTGATCATTCAGTATTTTGAACGCAAAAACACCAGCACCCATTTTGCCGCCGTTCGTTTCGGCAACGTGCTCGGCTCCAACGGCAGCGTGATCCCGATTTTCAAAGAGCAGATCGAATCCGGCGGCCCCGTGATCGTGACGCACAAGGATATCACCCGCTACTTCATGACCATTCCCGAAGCGGCGCAGCTCGTCTGCCAGGCGGGCGGCCTGAGCCGCGGCGGCGAGATTTTCGTGCTGGATATGGGCGAACCGGTAAGCATCACCTCGCTGGCCGAAAAGCTCATCCGCCTGTCCGGCTACACGCCGTACGTTGACATCAAAATTGAGTTTTCCGGCCTGCGCCCGGGCGAAAAGCTGTATGAAGAGCTGACACTCAGCGAGGAAGAGGGCGACATGCAGCTCACCGCCAACAACAAAATTTTTGTACTGCCGCCCATTGATTTCGACACCAAAAAGCTGGAGCAGGGCATCAAGGCGCTGCGCCACGTGAACGACGACAACGTGCGCGAGCTGCTGCGCGACCTCGTGCCCAATTTCCACGAATCGGAAGCCAGTAGTCAGTAGTCAGTTTTCAGCCGATAGCCGATAGCGGATTTTTCTGGCGAAAAATCCTAAATGAATACTGAAAGCTGAAAAATGAAAAACGGTATAATAATTTGGGTAAGGGCGGAGCCCTTCCACCATTCCGCATTCCGCATTTCGCCTTCCGCCTTATTGAGCCGATCGCTTTTGTCTTTTGAACTCTTCATGAAAAGGATATAAACTATGCCGAACAAGCCCCTTGTCAGCATCATCGTGCCCGCCTACAACGCGGAACAGACGCTGGAAAAATGCGTGAACAGCCTCACGGCGCAAACCTACCGAAACCTTGAGATCATCATTGTCAACGACTGCGCCGTCGACGGCACGCTTGCGCTCGCACAACAGCTTGCGGAAGGCGACGCGCGTGTAAAAGTCTGTGACCGCAAGCAAAACGGCGGTCTGGCACAGGCGCGCAATTCCGGCATGGAACAGGCCGCCGGCGATTGGTTTGTTTTTGTGGACAGCGACGACTGGCTGGAACCCGAAACCATCGAAACCGCCATGGATGCCGCGAACAAAAACGACGCAGATCTGGTCGTCTGGTCCTATGTGAGCGAATACGGCGAAATAAAAAAAGAAAAGCATATTTTTGACGGCGATCAGGTCATGACCAACGAGGAAATGCTGCTGCATACGCTCGGCCCGATCGGCGAACGACTGGCGCACCCGGAATTCATCCATTCCCTCAGCTCGGTCTGCATCAAGCTGTTCAAAGCCGAACTGATCAAAAGCAATCGCCTCGTCTTTTACGATCTGGAAAAAATCGGCGCGGAGGATCTGTATTTTTCCGCGCAATACGGTTCGGTTTGCCCGGCGGGCAAGAGCGTTTATCTGGACCGCTGCTTTTACCATTACATCAAGGCCAACACCGCCTCGCTTTCCGGCCGGTATAAACCGCAGTACACCGCCATGGCGTTCCACGTGAACACGGCGCTGCAGGAGCTTTGCGCCGCGCGTGAAGACGCCGATGACTGTCTGGCGGCGATCCGCAACCGCTGGGCGTTATGCCTGATCAACATCGGTCTCAATGAAATGATGGCGACCGACGGGCGCCGCGCTATTTGCAAACGGCTGAAAAAAGTGCTGAGCGAGCCGCCGATCCGGCAGGCGCTGCGTCAGCTCGATTTTCATTATCTGCCGCCGAAGTGGAAGGCGTTTTTCGGCTGCGCCAGACTGCGCTGCGCCTTCTTGTTTTATTGCCTGCTGCGCGCCATGCAAAAGCTGATCGCGAAGCACGACTGAATCGGAATTGGTCGAGCTGGCGCTCAAATGAATTGACGGCTTCGCCGTCATGAATTGGCTTCGCCATGAATTCTCGCGTTGCTCCATGAATTGAATGGCTTTGCCATTCATGGCGGGCGGGCTTCGCCCGCACTCAATTATAAATCGCCGGCCGCAGGCCCCTTCATGCGCGAAGCGCAATTCATGCCGTCAGGCAATTCACGCGCCGAACGGCGCAATTCATTGCGGAATT
>CAMJHI010000227.1 GCA_946405475.1 uncultured Clostridia bacterium | reverse complement strand
ACCAGCTCGTCCGCGCCGCAGCGGGAATAGTATTTGGCCAGATCGATGGGGGAGGAAACGTCGCTGATTCCCTCAAAATTCACGCCCTTGACCACGCGGCCGTTTTTGACGTCCAGGCAGGGGATAATGCGTTTTGTTATCATTTCGCCACCTCGATCGCTTCCTTGAGATCAACGGCGCCCGTGTAATAAGCCTTGCCGATAATGGCGCCGTACAGGTTCATGCTTCTTAATTGCTTCACGTCGTCCAGACTGCTCACGCCGCCCGAGGCGGTGATATCCATCGTGAACTGCTCGGCCAGCTTCTGATATAAGCCGAGGTTCGTGCCCCGCATGGCGCCGTCCCGGGAAATATCGGTGCAGATGATATTTTTGACGCCGAGGGCCTGCATTTGCCGCAAAAATTCTTCCAGCGACAGGGCCGAGGTTTCCAGCCAGCCCTTGATGGCGATGAAGCCGTCCTTCACGTCGGCACCCACGGCGATGCGGCTGCCGTACCGGGCGACCGCCTGCTCCAGAAAGCCGCGGTCGTTCACCGCCGCCGTGCCTAAAATCACGCGGTCGACGCCGCCGGTCAGATAGGCTTCCACCGTTTCCATCGTGCGGATGCCCCCGCCGATCTCGGTGAACAGGGGCGTGTTCTGCGCGATATCGGTCACAACGTCAAGGTTCGGCGTCGTGCCGTCCTTCGCGCCCTCCAGATCCACCATGTGGATATGCGTCGCGCCGCAGCGCACGAAATCGCGGGCGACTTCGAGGGGCTTGTCGCTGTAGACCGTCATGGCGGCGTAATCGCCCTTGAGCAGACGAACCGCCTTTTTTTCAAACAAATCAATGGCAGGCAGAATGATCATGCTGGGTCTCCTTCACAGAACGAGCGGAGGATGTTCAACCCCACCTTGCCGCTCTTTTCGGGGTGGAACTGGCAGCCGCAGACGTTGCCTTGCTGCACGGCGGCGGTCAGCTCTTTGCCGTATTCCGCCGTGGCGATCAGGCTGTCGTCACAATTCACGGCGTAGAACGAATGCACGAAATACACGCAGTCGTTTTCTTTGATGCGGCTGAACAGGGGAGAGGGCTTGACGAAATGCAGGGCGTTCCACCCGATGTGCGGGATCTTCAGCCCGGCGGGAATGGTACCCTCCATGCCGATGATCTCGCCCTTGAGCAGTCCCAAGCCTTCGTGCTCGCCGTATTCGTAGCTTTTTTCAAACAGCAGCTGCATCCCCAGGCAAATGCCCATCAGATCCTTGCCGTTTTTGGCTTCTTCGCAGATCACGCGATCCAGCCCGGTGCTTTTCAGCTTTTCGGCCGCGTCGCCGAACGCGCCCACGCCGGGCAGGATCAGCTTATCGGCCCGGCGCAGGGTATCCGCGTCGCCGGTCACGATCGCCTCAGCGCCCACGCTTTTGAGCGAGCAGAGCAGCGAAAACAGATTGCCCACGCCGTAATCAACAATGGCTATCATTTACAGTACCCCTTTCGTGGAGGGGATCTCATCGGCAAATTCCGGGTCGATGGCGACCGCGTCCTTCAGACTGTGCGCGACTGATTTGAACGCGCCCTCGATGATGTGGTGCGCGTTTTTCCCGGCCAGTTGGCGCAGGTGCAGCGTGATCTTGCTTTCACGCACGAACGCCAGCCAGAACTCCTCGCACAATTCCGTGTCGAACGTGCCGACTTTCTGCGCGGGGATGTCCAGCTCATAGCACAGCGTGTCGCGCCCGGAAAGATCGACCGCGGAAAGGATCAGCGCCTCGTCCATGGGCAGCAGCTTGTCGCCGTAGCGCACAATGCCTTTTTTGTCGCCGAGCGCTTCGGCAAACGCCTTGCCCAGCGTGATGCCGACGTCCTCCACGGTGTGGTGAAAGTCGACCTCCACGTCGCCCTTGCAGTAAACGTTCAGGTCAAAGCGGCCGTGCCGCGCGAACAGGGTGAGCATGTGATCCAGAAAGCCGCAGCCGGTCTGGATGTCGCTGTCGCCCACACCGTCCAGATCGAGCAGCAGCCGCACGTCGGTTTCACCCGTGGTTCGTTTCAGTTCAGCAGTTCTCATGGTTTGTCGCCTCCAGTAATTGACGCGATCGTGTCGATCAGCGTTTGCATTTGTTCTTTGGTGCCGATGGTGATGCGGTTGAAGTTCTGCAGCCGTTCCTTGTCAAAATGCCGCACCAGAATACCGGCGTCCTTGAGCTTGCTATATAATTCCCTGCCCGCGATATCCGGGCTTTCCGCGAAGACGAAGTTGGTTTGGGAATCGAGCACGCGAAAGCCGAGCGAGCGCAGCTGCTCCGTCGTCCACGCGCGGTTTTCGATGATCGTGCGGCAGTTGGCCATGTAGTAGTCGTTTTCGGCCAGCGCCGCCTGCCCCGCAGCGTCGGTCAGGCGGTTGATGTTGTAGGGGTTGGTGGAATACCGCAGGGTGTTCAGGTCGGCGATCAGCTTTTTGCTGCCGAAGCCGAAGCCCAGCCGCGCGCCCGCCATGGAGCGCGATTTGGAAAACGTGCCCGTGACCAGCAGGTTTTCGTACCGGTTGAGCAGCGTCACGGCGCTTTCGCCGCCGAAATCCACATAGGCTTCGTCCACGATCACCACGTTGTCGGGGTTGCTTTTTACGATCCGCTCGATATCGCCGAGCGGCAGCGCCAGCCCGGTCGGCGCGTTGGGGTTGGCGATGACGACGGTTTTGTTCAGGCCGATGTAATCCGCCGGATCGAGGCAAAAATCACTTTTGAGCGGGATCTCCGTGTAGGGGATGCGGTTGATCTGCGCGAACACGGGGTAAAAGCCGTAGGTGACGTCGGCAAACGCCAGCGGGTGCTCCTCGTCGGCAAACGCCATAAAGGCAAAATTCAGCACCTCGTCCGAGCCGTTGGTCATCACAATCTGATCCGGGCCAAGGCCGTACACGTCCGCCATTTTTTTGCGCAGCTTCACGCATTCCGGGTCGGAATACAGCGCCAGTCGGCGGCTTTCGGCCTCCACGGCTGCCGCCACGCCCGGGGAGGGCGGAAACGGCGACTCGTTGGTGTTGAGCTTGATGTAACGGCGGTTCTGCGGCTGTTCGCCGGGGGTGTAGGGCGTTAAGTCCGCGTACCGCGCGGAAAAGAATCGGCTCATGACTGTTCAAAGCGGACGACGGCGCTTTTGGCGTGCGCGTCCAGCCCCTCCTTTTTGGCAAAGGTGGCGATCTTATCGCTCACCGCCTTGAGCGCGTCGGCGGTGTAGTAGGTGTACTGGGATTTCTTCACAAAGTCGTCGACCGACAGGGGCGAGGAAAACCGCGCCGTGCCGCCGGTGGGCAGCGTGTGGTTGGGACCGGCAAAATAATCGCCCAGCGCCTCGGGGCAGTTCTTGCCCATGAAGATTGAACCGGCGTGCCTGATGCGGTCGAGGTAATCAAAGGGGTTGTCCACGCAAAGCTCCAGATGCTCGGGCGCGATCTCGTTGGCAATGTCGATGGCGAGCATGAGGTTGTTTTCCGCCACGATGATCTTGCCGTTGTTGTCGATGCTCGGGCGGGCGATGCTTTCGCGCGGCAAAAGCGGCAGCTGGCGTTCCAGCTCTGCCTGCACGGCGAGGGCGAAATCATAGCTGTCCGTCACCAGCACGGCGCTGGCGTTTTTGTCGTGCTCCGCCTGTGAAAGCAGGTCGGCCGCCACAAAAACGGGGCTGCACGTGCTGTCGGCCACCACTAAAATCTCACTCGGACCCGCGATCATGTCGATCGACACCAGCCCGAACACCTGCTTTTTCGCTTCCGCCACAAAGGCGTTGCCCGGGCCGACGATCTTGTCGACCTTCGGCACCGTTGCCGTGCCGTAGGCGAGGGCGGCCACGGCCTGCGCGCCGCCGACCTTG
>CAMJHI010000226.1 GCA_946405475.1 uncultured Clostridia bacterium | reverse complement strand
CGAGCGCCGCCAGGTTGTTGACCCACGCCATGTATTGGTATGCGCGGTAGTTCCGGTATTTGAACAGGGAGAACAGCGCCTTGGAAACCTTGACCTTTTCTTTTTTCGGCAGCTCGATGCGTTCCTTGCAGAACAGACCGCACATCATGTTGCCGAACGCGGTGACGATGGCGGCGACGATGGCGAGCGTCATGTACATCTTGTTCTTGTCGTCGCTGAACAGGCCGTAAACAAAGGTGCCCAGGTAAGCGCCGCCGTAACCGATGTAATACGAAAGCTGCCAGATGGTGGCCACGGTCTTTTTCTCTTTGGGGTTGGGCGAGATCACCTGCGCCACGTTCTGACCGACGTTGTTGAACGCGTTGAAAATGGTCTGGCAAAGCGCGATGCCGTAGCGGAACAGGATCAGCTTGCGCAGCGCTTCGGATGCTGCGGCTTTCACCGCTTCTGACGCGCCCGCCTGATTACCCGCGATCACGGCTGCGGACCAGCCCTTTGGCACGTAGAAGAACAGCACGGTGAGCGTGAAGATGGGCACGAGGCAGATGATATACCACTGGCGGTAGCGGCCCCAGCGGCTCTTCCATTTCTGCACGATGATGCCGACCAGCAGGCCGATCACGATGCCCGCAATGGTGGTGATGGTCGTCTGCACAGCGAGGATTTTGGCAATCTCGGTGGATTCCACCCCGCCGGGACCGAAATAAAGCTCATGCAAAAAGGCGGCGGCCAGCGTGCCGGTGAGCGTGGTGCCGAACATGCCGCCGATGCGAGCAAGGCTCAGGCAGACGTATTCAAAGGTCGTTACGTTTTTGCCCTGATCCGACGGCAGCGCGTTGGCCGGTGTTCGCAGCGCGTTGTTTTTGTCTTTCATGCTCATAACTCCTTGCTTCAGAATCGGGTCGTTGTATACCAATATTTTATCATATCGCTTGTTTAATTGCAATCATTTGTTAAAATCAAAATCGGAATTCTGATTTCGCATGATCGTTGACTTTTTTCCCGTTCGGTGCTATGCTTTTTATAATATGGAACAGGGAAGGAACTGCTTTTTGAAACAACGCTTGCTTTATCTTCACGGCAAAGGCGGCTCGGCGCGGGAGGCGGAACACTACGCCGCCCTGCTGCCGGACTTTGACGTGGTCGGCCTTGATTATCACGCCGCTGCGCCGTGGGAGGCGCAGGCGGAATTCGCCTCGCTGTTCGATCAGGCGGCACAGGGCGGTTCCGCTTTGGTGCTGGCCAACAGCATCGGCGCTTATTTCGCGCTGCACGCGCTGACCGAAAAGCCGGTCGACCGGCTGCTGCTCATTTCGCCCGTCGTCGATATGGAGGCGCTCATCGTCGGCATGATGGCGGCCGCGAACGTGACCGAGGACGAATTGCGCGAAAAGGGCACGATCGAAACCGCGTTCGGCGAACCGCTTTCGTGGGCGTACTTGAACTGGGTGCGGGCTCACCCCGTCGAATGCCGCTTGCCGGTCGATATTCTTTACGGCGAAAACGACGCTTTGCAGCCGCTTGACGCCGTGCGCCGCTTTGCCCGACGGTGCGGCGCGAGCCTGACCGTGATGCCGGGCGGGGAACACTGGTTCCACACCGGCGAACAAATGCAGTTTTTAGACAACTGGCTGAAAGGAATCATCAATCATGAATCATAATATCACCATCCGTTTGGAACGTCCCGAAGAATACCGGGAGGTCGAAACACTCGTCAGAGAAAGCTTCTGGAACGTCTACCGCCCCGGCTGTCTGGAGCATTACGTGCTGCATCAGCTCCGAAACGATCCCGATTTTGTGCCGCAGCTCGATTTTGTCATGGAGCTCGACGGAAAGATCATCGGGCAGAATATGTTCATGCGCGCCCACATCAGCGCCGACGGCGGGGGCGAGATCCCCATCATGACCATGGGTCCCATCTGCATCGCACCCGAACTGAAACGAAAGGGCTACGGCAAAATCCTGCTGGATTATTCGCTCAAGCAGGCTGCCATGCTCGGCTGCGGCGCGCTGTGCTTTGAGGGCAGCATCGGCTTTTACGGCAAGAGCGGCTTTGATTACGCGCGCAATTTCGGCCTGCGCTATCACGACCTGCCCGCGGGCGCGGACGATTCGTTCTTCCTGTGCAAAGAGCTGATCCCGGGCTATCTCAACGGCGTCACGGGCGTTTACGCGCCGCCCAAGGGCTATTTTGTCGATGAACAGGAAGCCGAGGAATTTGACAAGCAGTTCCCGCCCAAGGTCAAACTGAAGCTGCCGGGTCAGCTCGTGTAAGCCCGCCCGCTTTTTCTTAAAAAACAAACAACCGCTCGCTGTCGATCGTTTCGGCAGTTGAGCGGTTTTTCTTATGAAGCGGGGCGCTGTTATTCCGCAAGCGGGGTATAGGCTCCCTTGTGTAAAGGGAGCTGTCGGCGCAGCCGACTGAGGGATTGTAATCGTTGGAACAGCGTCGAATTTCAACTTCAACAACTCCTCCGGGTTGCTCGCCGCAAAAGCGCCGACCGACCCAGCAGGGGAGAAAGCTGTCGCCGCGGCTGAATAAGCCTTCCCTTGGGGGAAGGTGCCGAGCGAATGCGAGGCGGATGAGGGGAAACTATGCCGTTCGCGGTCAGCTGTTGGCGGCAGAAAACAGCCTCCTTTTCCCTCATCAGTCAGCCGTTCGGCTGACAGCTTTCCCCAAGGGAAGCCTTAACTGCTCGCAAGAATGCGAGCCCTACCGCTTGACCGGAACGTGCGGTTTTATCCGTAGGGATGGCATATATGCCGTCCGACGGAAAAACTGTTGCATATTTTCCGGCAATGTGTTATGATGAATCTGCCACACAACTGAATAGAAATGACTCATTGGGTTAACGCTTTTGTTTCGGCAAAAACGTGTAACTCTATTTTGACTTACTCAATGAGTTCATTTCAGTATTTCAAAGTTGTGTGGCGCAACCGGAGTTCTGCGTTTTTCGTGCGTAGCTTCGGCTGCGCACTTTTTTATTGCCGAAAATGACGTTCGTGTCAAATAAAGCTGCGTTCGTGACTGTTTTCCGTTTTTGGCGAAGAAATGTGCTACAGTAAAATAAAAAAGGAGCGTGTAACAAATGATTTGTCCCAAATGCGGAAAAGACGTGGGCGATTATAAATATTGCCCCGACTGCGGCGTGCCGTCGATTCAGGTCGGTGTGCCCGCGCAGAGCAGCCCGGCGCCGATGCCGACGGTGAAAGCCCCCAAAAAGCCTTATGCGATCGGTCGCTTTTTTGCGGTCGTTGCGGCGCTGCATATTTTTGGCACTGCTGTTTTTATGCTGTTTTCTTTGGTAAAAACAAAAAGTCAGATGCCTAATCTTGAACTGTTCTGGGGTTGTGCCCTCCAAATCATCGGCCTCGTGCTGTGTTTTGTATTCACAAAACATATCAAGTTCTGGATGCTGTTTCCCTGTTTAATCACAGGGTTTGCCGTTATGATCTGTTCTCTTATTTCGGGATACGATTATAGGGCTTTCCTTCTTTTTCTCGTTGTTCCTCACGTGATCACGTCAGTTTTGCTGCCAATCTCAAAAATCCCGCGCAGGAACGATGAATAAGGTGTTCTTTTGCTTGATTTGTATTTGATATTTCATTGAAAGTGAGTGAAAAAAGTGATTTGTCCGAAATGCCAAAAAGATATAGGGGATTTACCAACCTGCCCCGCCTGTGAAGCTGCCGCCGCAGCGAAAGCAGCAGAAAGAAAGACAAAGATCATCGGTCTGGTCGTTTTCGCTTTTCTGGTTTTGACCATGGTATTGTCGATCGTTTCAATTTCCAACTATCGCAATCCTCCGGAAGCCAATTATGCCAGAATTATCAGCGCCTATCAGAAAAATGAAGAGTCTGCTCAAAAGAGGTATCGCTATAAAAGAATGAGTTTCTATGTTCGGTTAGGCGAAAGGGCCGGGGATGCCGATTGGTTTTGCGATAAAGAG
>CAMJHI010000225.1 GCA_946405475.1 uncultured Clostridia bacterium | reverse complement strand
GCCTTTGGAATCCGCTTTTCCTTTGAAAAGGCTTGACCGAAACTTTTGGTGTGTGTCGATGATGTTTCAATAAAAAAACGAGTCAAATCAATGACTCGTTTTTTATCACTTTTTGTTCAACCGGCAAACACGCTGCCGCCGTGGCAATCGATGCCGACGATCAGCGGAAATTCCTGAAAGCACAGGCGCTTGACGCTTTCACAGCCGAGGTCGTCGAACGCGATGACCTCACTGGCGGTGATGCACTTGGCAGCCAGCGCGCCCGCGCCGCCGACGGCGCACAGATAAACCGCGCCGTTGCGGCCGATCGCCTCACAGACCGCCTGACTGCGCGGCCCTTTGCCGATCATGGCGACCAGCCCGCGATCCAGCAGAGTGGGCGCATAGGGATCCATGCGTGACGACGTGGTCGGCCCGCAGCTGCCGATCACCCGGCCGGGCGCCGACGGGGTCGGCCCGGCGTAATAAATGGCGGCGTCTTTCAGATCGAACGGCAGAGGCTCCCCCTGCTCAAGCAACCCGAGCAGACGCTTATGCGCCGCGTCGCGCGCGGTGTAGACCGTGCCGCTGAGCAGTACCCGGTCGCCCGCCCGAAGAGTCGGCGCGGCCTCACGGAGCTGAGCGGTTGTCAAACGGTATTCAGCCATATGCTCATTCCTCCGCGCTCAGGTAGCATTTGAGCAGCTGATCGACCTTTTTGAGCACGTCCTCGGGGCCGTCCTCCCCCGTGATAACGGGCGGGAGCGCCTCGCGTTCGCTTTCCATGTCGGCAATTCTTTGCTTCAGCTCGGCAACCTGCGCCTTCAGCGCTGTGATCTGCTCATCCTTTTCGGCCAGCTTTTTCTGACAGTCGGCCTGCGCGATCAGGAGCTGCTCGATATAATCGATCACGTCTTTTCGATGAAAGCCGCCGACCGCGGCCTTTCGGAACGATTGTTCCTCGCTCATAGTTGTATCCTCTCGGCGTTTACTTTTTCAGGGCAAGAGCCGCCTTGGTCTTTTCGACGATATTTTCCGCGCACAGCCCGTAGATCTTCAGCATTTCGACCGCGGGACCGGAGGCGCCGAACTTATCTTCCACACCGACGCGAATGACCGGCACCGGGCAGGCTTCGCAAACGGTTTCGGTCACGGCGGAACCCAGCCCGCCGATGATGCTGTGTTCCTCAACGGTGACGAGCACGCCGGTTTCTTGGGCGGCGGCGATGACGAGTTCTTTGTCGATCGGCTTGATAGTCGCCATGTTGATCACGCGGGCGTTGATGCCCTGCGCGGCCAGCGTTTCGGCGGCGGCCAGCGCCTCGGCCACCATGAGGCCGGTGGCGATGATGGCAACGTCGCTGCCTTCGCGCAGCACATTGCCCTTGCCGATTTCAAAACGGTAAGATTCGTCAAAAACTCTCGGCACGGCCAGTCTGCCAAAGCGCAGATAGACCGGACCGTCAAGCTCGGCGGCCGCCAGCACGGCAAGCCTTGCTTCCACGTCGTCAGCCGGGTTGATGATGGTCATGCCCGGAATGGTGCGCATGAGCGCGATATCCTCACAGCACTGGTGGCTGGCGCCGTCTTCCCCGACGGAAATGCCGGCGTGGGTCGCGCCGATTTTGACGTTGAGATGCGTGTAACCGATGGAATTACGGATCTGCTCAAACGCTCTGCCTGCCGCGAACATGGCAAACGAGCTGGCAAACACCGTGTAACCGACCGCGGCCAGACCGGCGGCGACGCCCATCATATTGCTTTCGGCGATGCCGGCGTCAAAGAAACGATCGGGGAACGCGTTTTTGAAGTTAATGGTTTTGGTCGCTTTGGCCAGATCGGCGTCAAGCACGATGACCTTGTCATTCTTTTCACCCAGTTCCACAAGGGCTTTGCCGTATGCGTCACGGGTTGCAACTTTTACTACATCAGCCATTCTATTCACCTAAACCGCGCGCGCAGACGCCCCGCGCGGCTCCTTTCCAAATTAATACAATAACGAATCACAAGAGCTTTTCCGGCAAACGCCGATCGGATCGGCTGCCGGGTCTTACATGGTTTCAAGCTGCGCCAGCTCCGCGTCAAGCTCGGCCATGGCGGTTTCATATTCCGCCTGGTTCGGGGCTTTGCCGTGCCAGTCGCAGTTGTCTTCCATGAAGGAAACGCCCTTGCCCTTGATCGTTTTGGCAATGATGCAGGTCGGCTTGCCCTTGCAATCTTTCGCGGCGGTGAACGCGGCGTCGATCTGGTCGAAATCGTGTCCGTCGATCGAGATCACGTTCCACCCGAAGGCGGCGAACTTTTCGTCGATCGGGCACGGCGAGTTCACTTCGTCGAGTGAACCGTCGATCTGCAGATTGTTCCAGTCCACAATAGCGACGAGGTTGTCAAGCCCCTTGGCGGCGGCGAACATCGCAGCCTCCCAGACCTGACCTTCCTGGATCTCACCGTCGCCCAGAATGGTATAAACGCGGTAGGGCGCGCCGGCAAGCTTGCCGCCCAGAGCCATACCGCAGGCGGTGGAGATGCCCTGACCCAGAGAACCGGTGCTCATATCCACGCCGGGGGTCAGCTTCATGCTCGGGTGACCCTGCAGCATCGCGCCGGGTTTGCGGAGCAGCTTGATCTCATCCTGGGAAAAGAAACCCTTGAGGGCGAGCGCGGCGTAGAGCGCCGGAGCCACGTGACCCTTGGAGAGAACCAGACGGTCGCGGTTTTCCGCCTTCGGGTTTTTCGGATCGACGTTCATCTCACAGAAATAGAGGTAAGTCATCACCTCTGCGATCGAAAGGGAACCGCCCGGATGGCCGGACTTGGCGTTGTAAACGCCTTCGATGATACCTTTTCTGACCTGATTGGCCTTGATTCTCAACTGCTTTTTCGCTGCTGCGTCCAAAACAGTCACCTCCATATAGTAGTTAGATTGGAATCAATTCTGCTGTTGTTTCAATTTGGTTAAAAACGCCGTGAAATAGTCCGGAAGCTCCGAGCGGATCTCCATATATCGTCCGTCCGCCGGGTGGCGAAACCCGATCAACCCGGCGTGCAGGCACTGCCCGCCCAGAGCGACGCCGTTTTTGGGGCCGTAGACCTCGTCGCCCGCCACGGGGTGACCCAGATAGGCCATGTGCACGCGGATCTGGTGCGTGCGCCCGGTTTCAAGCCTGAGTTTCACGAACGAAAAGCCGGGGTATTCTTCCAGCACTTCGTAATGCGTGACGGCGCGGCGGGCATGCTGCTCGGTCACGCACATCTTTTTGCGGTCGGTGCTGCTGCGCCCGATGGGCGCGTCCACCGTGCCGCTCGGTTCTTTCAGGCGGCCGTGGATCACCGCCCGGTATTCGCGGGTGAAGCTGTGCTCACGGATCTGTTCCGCCAGGCACACGTGCGCTTCATCGGTTTTGGCCACGATGAGCAGGCCGCTCGTGTTTTTGTCGATGCGGTGCACGATGCCGGGGCGGATGACGCCGTTGATGCCGGACAGGCTGCCGCGGCAATGATAAAGCAAGGCGTTGACCAGCGTGCCGTCGGGGTTGCCCGGCGCCGGGTGAACGACCATGCCCCGGGGCTTGTTGACCACCAGAAGCTGATCGTCTTCATAGCGGATATCCAGCGGGATATCCTGCGGCTGCGCCTCCAGCTCGCGCAATTCCGGGGTCACGACCGTGATTTCATCGTTGACCTCGGTCAGGTAGCTTTTCTTTTTGGCAGCGCCGTTGACGGTGACGCCGCCGGAAGCCAGCACGTTCTGCACAAAGCTGCGGCTCAGCTCGGGCGCGAACGCGCAGATGGCTTTGTCGAGCCGCTCGCCCTCATCGCCGCTTTCCACCGTGAAGGAAAGCACTTTATTGGTTTCCATCTGTCTTACCCTTCCCCTTTTTCGAGCCCTTGAACAGATCGATCAGGAGATATGCGACCAACAGGAACTCGCCGACCGTGACAAAGCAATCGGCAAAATTGCACACGGCGAAATCGAC
>CAMJHI010000224.1 GCA_946405475.1 uncultured Clostridia bacterium | reverse complement strand
TAAACATAAACAAATATTGAACAAAATCGAACACTTCGCACAGCATAATCGACAAAAAGGAAAATAAAGCACAGCTTGTCTTGCATTTATCATAATCTGTGGTATAATACCCTTTGCAAATTAAAAATGTTGGTTGAGGCGAGCAGGAAAGGTCCGTGCCAGGCACGGCGCCGAAGGCGTAAAACGCTCGGGAACAAAGACTGTTTGCTGACAAACCCCGGAGAATTCCACGAACATGGATGCCGAAGGTGCAAACAGGCTTAGCCTGCCAATCTCTCAGGCCAAAGGACGGGGCGCAAGGAAAACCGCAACGGGTTTTCGTGTTGGAGTCAGCAAAGCAATGCTGACTTTTTTTATTTGCAACTGACACGTTTGGAGGAAAACAACCATGTGGGAAAACATCGTCGCGGGCGTTGAGAAAGTGAACGACGCCATCAACGGCGTGGTGTGGGGCTGGCCCGTCATCATTCTGATTTTAGGCACGGGCATTCTGCTCACCATCCGCACCAGAGCGCTTCAGGTCACGCATTTCGGGGAATCGCTCAACACCACCATTGTGCCGACGCTCAAGGGGCTCGGCAAAAAGAAAGCCAAAGACGGGCGGCTGCAATCCGTTTCGCAGTTTGAGGCGTTCTCCACCGCCATTTCGGGCACGGTGGGCACCGGCAACATCATCGGCGTGGTTTCGGCCATTCTCACCGGCGGCCCCGGCGCGGTGTTCTGGATGTGGATCTCCGCGTTTTTCGGCATGGTCACCAACTACAGCGAAAACGTGCTCGGCCTGTATTACCGCAAAAAGGATCAGCACGGCAACCTGTCCGGCGGCGCATTTTATTACATCGCCTACGGCCTGAAATGGAAATGGCTCGGCTACCTCGCGGCCATTTTCTGTATGTTTGCCGCCGTGGGTATGAGCGGCGTGCAGACCAACAAAATCAGCGGCACGCTGGCTGAAGCCTTCGCCCGTGCGACCGCCTCGCACAGCGCTGAAAGCGTGCGGCTCATCGTCGGCATCGTGGTGGCCGTGATCACGGCTGTGGTCATCATCGGCGGCATCAAGCGCATCGGCAAGGTCGCCTCCATGCTCGTTCCGTTCATGTCGCTGCTGTTCATCGTCATGGCGCTCATCGCCATTTTCCTCAACGTCAAGCACATCCCCAACGCCTTCGCGCTCATCTTCTCCAAGGCCTTCAACTTCAAGGCGGCGGGCGGCGGCATCCTCGGCTACTCCTTCTCGCAGGTCATCAAAAAGGGCATGGCGCGCGGCGTGTTTTCCAACGAAGCGGGCCTCGGCTCCTCGGTGATCGCACATTCCGCCTCGGAAACCAGAGAGCCGGTCAAACAGGGTCTGTGGGGCGTGTTTGAGGTGTTCTTTGACAGCTTCATCATCTGCACGCTCACCGCGATCATGTTCCTGACCACCTTCGATCTGAATACGCTTTCGCTCGACAAGGAAGACAGCGTGATGTCCATGACCATGTTTTCCACCACCTTCGGCGGTTTCGGCACGGCGGTGTTTTCCGTGATCCTGCCGCTGTTCGCGTTCACCACGGTCATCGCCTGGTCGTATTACGGCGAAAAGGCGGTCGATTTCTGCTTCGGCTGGGTCAGCGAGAAAAAGCGCAAAGGGATCGTCACCGGCTTCAAGGTGCTTTACGTGGTGCTCATCGCCGCTTCGTCGATGATCCACAGCGACCTGATCTGGGCGATCGACGACACCTTCAACGGCCTGATGGCCGTGCCCAACCTGATCTGCCTGATCGCGCTCAACGGCCTGGTGGTGAAGATCACCAAAAACTACTTCGACCGCAAAAAGGGCAAGGACGTCACGCCGATGCTTTCCGCCTACCCCGATATGAACGAGGAATTCATCGAGGATATCAAGACGGAAAACGCGGAAATGAAATAAACGATCGTTCAGAACGATCGGCTGAATCAGCCAACGCAAAAGCGCATTCAGAGAGGCTTTACTCTCTGAATGCGCTTTTTCTCAGTCTTTATTATCCTTGTCATTTGTTTTTTTCGGATTCACATCGGAGGCTGCCGGCTGAGATCGACCCGCTTTCGCGTATCGTTCTTCAAACCGCTTGACCAAGGCGCTGGATTTTCCTTCAAAAAAGGCGGTGATTTTTTCGCCCCATATCAGTACGACCGCCATCATTACGGCGCCTTCCACAAACCCGATGATGCACTGAATATGATAAGCCTTCAACGGCCCCCACACATTAGGATAATCATCACGCCAGAATTCGGAAACGAAGCGGGAACCGCAATACATCAGAATAAACAGCGGATACAGCGTTCCGTGACGGCGCTTTTTCTTTTTGGCAAGAACCATCAAAATGACAAACATGATAACGGCGCAGGCCACCTCGATCAATTGGATGGGAAGTTCAACGCGCTCGGTATCCTCGTTATACAGCCCGCCGCTCCATTCCACGCCGTAACAGCAACCCGCGCAAAAGCAGGCAATTTTGAAGAAAACCAGAGCAGTCGCCATGCACGGCGCTGCAACATCGAGCGTTTTAAGCGGAGAATTGATCAGTAAAAGAGAACTGAAAAGAACGGCAAAGGGACCCACAAAAATATTAGCAAAATAATTGTCAACTTTTGCGTGTAGAAAAAGCATTGAAATCGGATCATTGGCCAGCGTATCAGCAACGACCGTCAGCACGATCAAAAGCATAAACAGAACGAAAGCGCAGCCCCAGCGCCAGAGGGATTTTCCACTTGTTTCTTTGTTGAACCGCAAGCCGATAAGCGTCGGAACAGTAGCAGCTTCCAAGAACTGACGGAGCAGCAAAGTGGCAACGACTACCGCACCAACGTAAGCCAAATGATTGAAAAAATCATATCCCGTGACTTCATTCCCAAAAATCAATAATTTCGACCACATAAGCAGACCCTCCCGTTTGATTTAACGATCGTCAGAAAACAAGGACAGCAATAATTCGCTTTCAGAATTCTGAAAATAATGCGAAGGACAATCAATCAGAATGAGACGCTGCACCTCGGTAACCGTATTTTTCCAGCATTCTTTCGCTTCTTTATAGTTTTGGGTGAACGGATCCCTGCTGCTGACGATCACTGTCGTTTTGACGTTGGTTCTTTTTGCCTTCTTTGCAAAATACCTGACGTAAAACGAAGTCTGCTGCCGAAAGCGAGCCAGCATATCATGCAAATACGGTTTTTCCATGTTTTTCGTATCCAGACCGGCTTTTGTTAAGATCCGAACCAAAACGCTGTCATTCACCAGATTCCAGGCGTTAAAAGAAAGCCGAGCCTTCGGCGAAGGAACACTTGCCGCAGCAATATAGCCCTTAACAACGTGTTCTTCGGCATTCAAGCAGTCGAGCAGTTCCAAAGCAAGGGCAGAACCGGCACAGTGAGAATAAAACACTACGTCCTTCTTTTGAGCCAGAGTCCGGATTTCCTCGATGACGGGGGCGGAATTCTCAGAATAAGCCCAATCCACATAGAAAAGAGCCATCTTACGTCGGCTGTTTCCGGCCTTGCCGACCAGCTCCGTGTAGGCGCCGGCGTCGCCGCCCGCATACGGGAACAACACGACAGCCTTTTGGTAATCCTCCGGCACAGAAAGAGGAATAAGATAATTATACTCTTTTTCAAGCGGTTTTGCAAGCATCTGAGCCAAAGCGGCAGGCGTTTGGGCCGCCAAAAAATCCGCGGCGGACAGCGTATTCAGCGGCGGCATCGACAGCAGCCTGACCAATTGCAGACTTGATCCTCCCAGATCATAAAAGCTGTCACGGCGGCCGACTTTTTCAATTTTCAAAACGTCACTGAACAACTGACAGATTTGTTTTTCTGAGAGATTCTGAGGCGGTTCATATCCGAAGGAAGCTGATTCCGGCGAAACGAGCCTTGCAGAAAGCGCCCGGCGATCGATCTTGCCGCTGGCGGTCAATGGCATAGCGTCTAAATGAGCAAACGCCTGCGGCACCATATAGCGCGGCAAGGTTT
>CAMJHI010000223.1 GCA_946405475.1 uncultured Clostridia bacterium | reverse complement strand
CTTCTTTTCTTCTTCTTTTCTTATTTTTTCGTCAAGCGTGGCCTCGTCCATGCCGGTGTAAGCCAGATACTGCTCATAGCTGATGCCCTGCGAACGGAAGCGCTCGATCAGGTTATCCTTGTTCTGCTTGGCCTGCTCGTCGATCATCACAGCGGGGATGTCCGCCTTCATGTTTTCGATGAGCTGGTTTCTCAGCGCGTTTTCAAAATCGTCGTCGGCATGGTGCTGTTTATGTTCGAGAAGCTCTTTTTGGATGCCTTCCTTCAGCTCGGCGAGCGTATCGTATTCGCCGAGATCCTTGGCAAACTCGTCGTCAAGCTCCGGCAGCTCCTTGACCGTAAGGCTGTTGAGCTTGACCTTGAACACGGCCGCCTTGGAGGCGAGCTCGGGGGTGTATTCATCGGGGAAGGTGACGTTCACGTCGAATTCGTCACCGATGCTGTGGCCGACGATCTGATCTTCAAAGCCGGGGATGAACGAGCCGGAACCGAGGGTCAGGTCGTAATCCTCCGCCTTGCCGCCTTCAAAGGCAACGCCGTCGACAAAGCCTTCAAAGTTGATGTTGGCGATATCGCCCATGGCGGCGGCTCTGTCGTCAACGTCGATCATTCTTGCGTTCTGATCGCGCAGATGGCCGATCTCGTGATCGATCTCGTCATCGGTCACTTCGACCTCGGCTTTTTCAGCCGACAGACCCTTGTATTCGCCCACGTCGACGTCGGGCTTGGTGGCGACTTTGATGGTAAATTCCACGCCGTCGTCGCCGATCTCGCTGACATTCGCGTCGTAGGGCGCGCTGACCGCGGCGATGCCGGATTCCTTCAGCGCCTCGTCAACGGCAGCCGGGAAAAGCTCGTCAAGCGCATCCTCGTAGAAAACGCCCTTGCCGTACATTTTTTCGATCATGTGCATCGGGACCTTGCCCTTGCGGAAGCCGGGAACGGAAATGTTCTTCTTCTGCTTGTTGTAGACCTTGACGACGGCCGCCCGGAAGGTTTCGGCGTCGATGGTCACGGTCAGTTCCTGCACGTTGGCTTCTGCTTCTTTGACGGATTTCAAACTCATTTTTCAGTCCTCCTAATAAGACCTTGGCAAATATTAGACCAAAATATTATAACAAATAAATTCTCGATTGGCTACACTTTTATAAAAATTTTCAGGCTTTTTCGATCAATTTGGGGCAAAAGCCGAGGCTGTCGCCCGAAATCAGGTCAAAACGAATGCCGTTATACTCGCCGATGTAGGCGTTTTTGATGGAAACGCCGTGCAGATGCGCGTAATAACAGCGCCGCACGCCGAACTCATGAAGCACGGCGACGATCTCTTCGCACACGGCCTTGCGGCTGATGGGCGGATAATGAAGGAACGCCAGCGGTTCGCCGCCCAGCGCGGCGGCTTTTTCAAGCGACAGGCGCAGACGGCACAGCTCGCGGTTGAGCGCCTTTTCTTCATCCTCGGCGCCGCTGTCATAAAACCAGCCCTTGGTGCCCGCCACGGCAACGTCGCCGAAGCGGTAGGCGTTGTTAAACAAAAACCGAAGCGTCGTCACCCCGTTGGCTTCCAGAAACGCCGCCATTTTTGAGCAGGTCTCCCACCAGTAATCGTGGTTGCCCTTCATCAGCAGCTTCTGCCCCGGCAGCGAATCGAGAAAGCGGAAATCGGGCAGCGCCTCGGGCAACTTCATCCCCCACGAAACGTCGCCGCATACAATCACGGTATCGTCCTCTTTGACGACGGAACGCCAGTTTTCCGCCAACCGGTTTTCATAATCCTGCCAGCCGCCGAACACGTCCATGGGCTTTTCCACGCCGAAGGACAGGTGGGTATCGCCGATTGCAAAAAGTGACATGACAAACCGCTGCCTTTCGTCGATTTCGCTTCAAGGTCAGTTGATGTGAAGCATTTCGTAAACCGCAGCGCGCATATCGTTACGGTCGCGCACGTCGGTGAAGCGGATGGGCTTTTGCTCCAGACCGGAAAGCTGCGCCGGGCACGGCACGCCCGTGACCTGTTCGAGCACCTTGGTCATTTCAAACTCTTCGCCCTTGACCAGCGCGGGATCGAGCGCGGAGAGCACGCTGGCACAGAACTTGAAGGGGCTGGCGGTGGAAGCGATCACGCAGGGCGTTTGATCACCCGATTCGGCGCGGTAACCGTCGTAAACCCGGACGGCGACGCCGGTGTGCGTGTCGCAAAGGTAATGATGCGCCTTGAACGCTTCACTGATGGCGGCTTTGGTCTGCTCATCGTCGCAGCAGCCCGCCTCAAACACGGCGCGCAGCTTGGCTAAAATGTCGTCATCGACCTGATAACGGCCGGTTTCTTTGAGCTGCGCCATATAGCCGCGGATCTTTTCATCGTCACAGCCGCTCATCAGATAGAGCAGGCGTTCGAGATTGCTGGAAATGAGGATATCCATCGAAGGAGAGATCGTCGTGTAAAAATGACGGTTGCGGTCGTAAACGCCGGTTTTGAGGAAGTCGGTGAGCACGTTGTTGGCGTTGGAGGCGCAGATGAGCTTTTTGACCGGCAGCCCCATTTCGCGGGCGTAGTAGGCCGCTAAAATGTTGCCGAAGTTGCCGGTCGGCACGCAGATGTTGACGGCGTCGCCCAGCGTAATTTCGCCGTCGGCGACCAAATCGCAGTAGGCGGAAATATAATAAACGATCTGCGGCGCCAGACGGCCCCAGTTGATGGAATTGGCGGAGGAAAACTGCATGCCGTTTTCGTCCAGCAGCTTCGCCACGGCGGCGTCGGTGAAGATGGCCTTCACGCCGTTCTGCGCGTCGTCGAAATTGCCCTTGATGGCGCACACGCCGACGTTGCCGCCCTCCTGCGTGACCATCTGCAGCTTCTGCATGGCGCTGACGCCGTCGCTCGGATAAAACACGAGGATCTGCGTGTTGGGCACGTCCTTGAAGCCTTCGAGCGCGGCCTTGCCGGTGTCGCCCGAGGTGGCGACGAGGATCACGATTTTTTTATCGCCCACGGTCTTGGCGGCCGCGCGGGTGAGCAGGTGCGGCAGGATCTGCAGCGCCATATCCTTGAACGCGCAGGTCGGCCCGTGCCACAATTCCTGAATATAGGCCGTATCGTCGAGCTTCACGACCGGCGCGGTCTTGTCGCTGCTGAATTTGCCCCCGCCGTAGGCGCCGCTGACGCAATCCGCCAGCTCCTCAGCGGTGAAATCGGTGAGGTATTTGCCCAAAATCGCCTTCGCGCGCGCCTGATAATCGACCTTGGCCAGCGCGGCGATCTCATCGAGCGAAAGCTGCGGGATCGCGGTGGGCACGAACAGGCCGCCGTCTTTGGAAATGCCGTTGGCGATGGCAACGGCCGATTCGACCTGAACGGAATGATCTCTTGTGCTCGTATACTTCAAAACGAAAACTCCTTTTCTGTCCGAATTTTATGCTCCGAATGCGTTTTCTATATAATTGATCTCAAGGCATCTGCCGCCGTCAAGCACGACCTCCGCCACGTCGAACCGGGGCTGCAGGTCACAGGGATGCTGCGCCAGATAGACGCTGGCCGTTTTGAGCAGGCACTGCTGCTTGCGATAATCCACCGCCTCGGCCGGGCGGCCGAAGGAATCGGCGGCGCGCGTTTTCACTTCGACGAAGCACAGCAAATCGCCTTTTTTGGCGATGACGTCGATCTCGCCCCAGCGGCAGGAGAAGTTGCGTTCGATGATCTGATAGCGGCGGCGCTTGAGCCATTTGGCCGCCAGCTCCTCGCCGGCGTCGCCTTTGATGCGTTTAATGTTCATCTAAATTCTTTAAAAAAGTCAGGCGGTGAACCGGCGAAACGCCGTGTTCCTTGATTTTTTCATAGTGCAGCGCCGTGCCGTAGCCCTTGTGCTGCGCGAACGCGTACTGCGGATATTGTTGATCGAGTTCCAGCATCACATGGTCACGGCTGACCTTGGCCATAACAGAGGCGGCGGCAATGCTCATGGAGCGGGAATCGCCCTTGACCACCGTTTCGCCC
>CAMJHI010000222.1 GCA_946405475.1 uncultured Clostridia bacterium | reverse complement strand
ATTGATCATGTGAAGCCCGCGGTAAACAAACAGGCGGTTTTCGTCGAGCAGCGGCATCACGTCGCCCACCGTGCCCAGCGCGAGGACGTCGGCATACTGCTCGGCCACGGTTTCATAGTCGCACTCTTCCAGCGCGCAGACCAGCTTGAACGCCACGCCCACGCCCGCCAGACTTTTGAACGGCAGCGCGCAATCCTCCCGATAAGGGTCGACCACCGCCAGACAGTCGGGCAGCTCGTCGCCCACGCGGTGGTGGTCGGTCACCACCAGCTCGATCCCCTTTTGCTTGGCGTAAGCAGCCTCCTCAACGCAGCTGATGCCGCAGTCGACCGTAACGATCAGCTTCACGTTCTGTTCCGCAAAGAAGTCGATGGTCTCTTTTTTCAGGCCGTAGCCCTCGCTGCGTTCGGGGATGCGGAAAAGCACGTCGGCGCCCTGCTGCTCCAAATAAGAATAGAGCAGCGCCGTCGCCGTAACGCCGTCGGCGTCGTAATCGCCGCAAATGGCAATGCGGTCAAACCGGTCGAGCGCGGTGCGGATGGCGCGCACCGCCTTGTCCATATCGGGCAGATCGTAAGGCGAGGACGGCTCAACCTCGTTGAAAAAGAACGCGCGCACCTTTTCATCGGTGTCGACGCCGCGGGAGGAAGCGATCAGCGCGGCGATCGGATAAAGACAGTGGCGTTCCGCCAAAGCGGCGGCCAGCGCCTTGTCGACCTTTTTGACGTTCCAGAGCTTTCTGCCCATTGCTTCCTCACCTCACTCTTTTATAATAAAGTGTATTATAACATGGTTGGCTGCATATTTCAACTTTTTTCCCGCTTTCCGCGCGGGAATCCAAAAAATTTTTGCCGCCGGAATGCTTGACACGGCGCGGTGGTTTTGTTATAGTATGGGTTAAAGCAAGTGCATACAGCAAAAAAGCGATGATTCAGACTGTCTGTTTCATCCTTCACAGCCAGAGAGCCCGCTGCATACGGCTGAAACGGCGGGTCTGTGAACGAAACAGCGACCCCTGAGGAGCGTCACCGAGGCCAATCTATGGATAAGGCGCACCGCGCGTGCAGCGTTACGGCACAAATGAGCGGCATGGCCATGCGCCGTGCAATCCGGGTGGAACCGTGGAGCTTGTTATTGTCAGCTTCATCCCAGTTTTGGGGTGGAGCTGTTTTTTAATTTGCCGTGGGCAAAATTTCAAAATGATTTGCGCCGTTCGGCGCGTGAATTGCCTGACGGCATGAATTGACCTGCGTTCATGAAATGTGCTTCGCGCATGAAGGGGCCTGCGGCCGGCGATTAAAAAAAATCGAGTGCGGGCAGCGCCCGCCCGCCATGAATGGCAAAGCCATTCAATTTATGGAGCGAAGCGAGAAATCATGGCGACAGCCAATTCATGACGGTGAAGCCGTCAATTCACATCATATGTACTTAATCGGAAAGGAAGATACAGTATGATCCAAATCACACTCAAAAACGACGTGGTAAAAGAGTTTGACAGCGGCGTGACCGTGGCCGAGATCGCCAAAAGCCTCGGCATGGGGCTTTACAAAGCCGCCTGCGCCGCCGCGATCAACGGCAAGGTGTGCGACCTGCGCACGCCCGTGACCGAGGACGCGAAGGTCGAGATTCTGACCTTTGACGACGAGGAAGGCCGCAAGGCGTTCCGCCACACCGCTTCGCACATTCTGGCGCAGGCGGTCAAGCGCCTATATCCGCAGGCGAAGCTCGCCATCGGCCCCGCCATCGACAACGGCTTCTATTATGACTTTGACGTGGACTTTTCGTTCACGCCCGAGATCCTTGAAAAGATCGAGGCCGAAATGAAAAAGATCGTCAAGGAAGCTCTGCCCCTCGAACGCCACGAGCTCGCGCCGGACGAAGCGATCCGGTACATGGCGGACAAGGGCGAGATCTACAAGGTCGAGCTGATTCAGGAGCACGCCGGCAAGGGCGAAAGCATCACGTTCTACAAGCAGGGCGAATTTGACGAGCTCTGCGCCGGTCCCCACCTGCCCGACACCTCGCGTGTGAAGGCCTTCAAGCTCACCTCCGCCACCGGCGCGTACTGGCGCGGCGACTCCAAAAACAAGATGCTGCAGCGCATCTACGGCACCGCCTTCCCCAAGCAGGCCGAGCTGGAAGCCTATCTGGCTCAGGTGGAGGAAGCCAAAAAGCGCGACCACAACAAGCTCGGCCGCGAGCTGGAGCTGTTCACCACCGCCGAGATCATCGGCCAGGGTCTGCCGATCCTGCTGCCCAAGGGCGCGCGCATCATTCAGCTTTTGCAGCGCTTCGTCGAGGACGAGGAGCAGAAGAGAGGCTGGCAGCTCACCAAAACGCCCTTCATGGCCAAGAGCGACCTGTATAAGCTCAGCGGTCACTGGGGCCATTACAGAGAAAACATGTTCGTGCTCGGCGACGAGGAAAAGGACGACGAAGTGTTCGCCCTGCGCCCGATGACCTGCCCGTTCCAGTATCAGGCCTACCTCAACCGCGCCCGCTCCTACCGCGACCTGCCCCTGCGCTACAACGAAACGTCCACCCTGTTCCGCAACGAGGCCAGCGGCGAAATGCACGGGCTCATCCGCGTGCGCCAGTTCACCATTTCCGAAGGGCACCTGATGTGCCGCCCGGATCAGCTGGAGGACGAATTCAAAAACTGCCTCGAGCTGGCCATCTTCATGCTCAAAACGCTCGGACTGTATGAGGACGTTTCCTACCGCTTCTCGCAGTGGGATCCCGACGACCGTGATAAATACATCGGCACGCCCGAACAGTGGGACGAGGCGCAGGGCATCATGAAGAAGATCCTCGATCATCTCGAGATCCCCTACAAGATCGGCATCGGGGAAGCCGCGTTCTACGGCCCGAAGCTCGACATCCAGATCAAAAACGTGCACGGCAAAGAGGACACGCTCATCACCCTTCAGATCGACCAGATGCTCGCGGAAAACTTCGGTATGGAATACACCGACGCGGACGGCAGCAAGAAGAACCCCTACATCATCCACCGCACGTCGCTGGGCTGCTATGAGCGCACGCTGGCCCTGCTGATCGAAAAATACGCCGGCGCGTTCCCGGTGTGGCTCGCCCCCGAGCAGGCGCGCCTGCTGCCCATTGCCGACCGTCACCACGAAGCGGCGCAGCAGATCGTCGACCGCCTGAGCAAACTCGGTCTGCGCGTCACGGCCGACTACCGCAGCGAGAAGACCGGCTACAAGATCCGCGAAGCGCAGATGGAAAAGATCCCCTACATGCTCGTCATGGGCGACAAGGAAGTCGAAGACGGCACGCTTTCCGTGCGCAAACGCGGCTTCGGTGATCTGGGCGCAATGAAGATCGAGGAATTTGAAAAGATGATCCTCGAACAAAACGCCAGTAAGGAAATTTTCTGATGGAACACATTCTTTTCAAAAAGCTCAACCCCGCCGCCGTCATTCCGCAGCGGGCGACCGCCGGCAGCGCCGGGCTTGACCTCAAGGCCTGCCTGACCGAACCGGTCACGCTCAAAAAAGGCGAACACGCCGTGATCCCCACCGGGCTGGCCGTGAAGGTGGAAGAAGGCTTTGCCGCCATGCTGTTTGCCCGCAGCGGGCTGGCCGTCAAACACGGCATCGGGCTGCTCAACGGCGTGGGCGTGGTGGACAGCGACTACCGCGGCGAAATCTGCGTGGGCGTGATCAACCAGTTTGAAGAGCCCTACACCATCGAGCCGGGCGAGCGCATCGCCCAGATGGTGGTCATGCCCGTGAGCCTCGCGCCCGTGCTGGAGGTCGAAACCCTTGACGAAACCGACCGCGGCGCAGGCGGCTTCGGCTCGACCGGTCGGTAAAATCCACAAAAACGCGCAGAATATTTATGCGTAATTTGTTTGGATAAATATACAAAATTTTCTTGACTTCTTGCAAAATCCATGTATAATGGTAGCAGAAACCGAGATAGAAAGAGGTATTGTCATGAAAGAGATCAAAAAAGTCGTTCTCGCCTATTCCGGCGGTCTGGACACGTC
>CAMJHI010000221.1 GCA_946405475.1 uncultured Clostridia bacterium | reverse complement strand
CCTGCTCGCGGACAATTTCGGCGTGAACTGCTTCCTCTTCCTCGGGGAGGGGCGCGACCCGGAGTCGCTGCTCGCGCTCGCCGCCCACGTCCGTTCGCGCGGACTGCAGACGGCGCTCTACAGCGGCCGCGACGCGGTCGAGCCGGATTGGATCCTGCCGTTTGCCATTGACCGCCGCGAGGCGCAAAGCCGGTTCGTGCATCGGTTCCGCGCCAAAAAGCTGATCGAGCCGGGTGTTGTCGACGCGGCAAAGGCCGGGCATATCAGCGGCGTTTACGTGCCGTTCTGGCTGCTCGACGCCACGCTGGAAACGCATTGGCACGCCGTTTCCTCCCCCACCGAAACCGAACGCGGCGAGCAGAACGAAACCGTGACCGCCAGACATTTTTGCCATTACCGCCGCACCGTGTCGGAATACAAAACGGTGCCGGCCGACGCGAGTGAGCGCATCGACGGGCGGCTGATGAACCTGCTCGGGCCGTTTGACCTGAGCCAACTGGTTCCGTTCGACCCGGCGCTCTCGAAAGACTTTTTTGCCGAAGCAAACACCTTCACGGCTGAACAGACGTTTCAGCGCGTGCGCGAACAACTGGAGGCGGACGCCCTGCGCGCGGCGCGCGACGCGGCGGAATCTCAAAGCTATGCCGAAACCAAAAGCTGCCGCCACCTTTATCAGAGCCTCAGCGCGCAATACGCGCTGCTGCCGGTGTGGATCCTGACCTGCCGTGCGGGCGGCTATGCGCAGGCGTTTTTCATGAACGGGCAGACCGGCAAGATCGTGGGCGAAGCGCCGCTGAGCCTGACCCGCGCCCTGCAATGGTTCGGCGGTGTGACCGCCGCCGTGGCGGCCGCGGGCGAGCTGATCTGGTTCACCCTTGACAAATTCTTGAAATAACGGAGGTCGCTGCGCTTATGAGTAAACGAATTCTGGCGCTTTCGGCCGCCTGTCTGCTGCTGTGCTGCTGCGGCCTGTTTGCGCAAGCCGAGAACGCCCCCGCGCAGGGGGACGGCGCCTACTACGGCCAATATGAAGAAGACGAATGGTTCGACAACGGCTATGAAGAAATCGAAAAGAACGATCCCAATCTTGTGATCGAAGAGACCGAGCCGCCGCAGCAGTGGTATCAGCGGCTGTCGGTGGTGCCGGTCGTGATCGGCGTGGCCGCCGGCGTCATCGTCGTGGCGGTTCTTTACCGGCGCTCCCGCCCGGAGCCGCCCGAGCCTGGCCCCTATGTGCTGCGCCCGACCGTGCGCGTCGAGGAACAGCGCGATCAGCTGACGGAGGAAACGCAGACAACGAGAAAGCTGTCTGCCGAAAATTCCAAAGAGTAATGAAAACGATTAAAGATTGAGAATAGAGGAACGATCCACATGACCAACAACGAAGCTTTAGCGCAACTGCTGTTTCCGCACATCACCAAAACCCCGCAGGATTACGAGGCGCTCTATCCGCCGCGGAACCTGCCCGAGGGCGCGCGCGTGACGCGCTTTGCCCCGAGCCCGACCGGCTTTCTGCACATCGGCGGCCTGTTCACGGCGCTGTCGGACGTGCTCACCGCGAAGGCGAGCGGGGGCGTTGCGTTTTTGCGCATTGAAGACACCGACAAAAAACGAGAGATCGCCGACGGCGTGACCGCCATCCTCGACGGGTTCAAGGCGTTCGGCGTGAGCTTTGACGAGGGCGTGACGGGGTTCGGCACCGAAAGCGGCGCCTACGGCCCCTACACCCAGAGCAAGCGCGCCGAGGTGTATCAGACCATCGCCAAGGATCTGGTGCTGCGGGGGCTTGCCTATCCGTGCTTTTGCAGCGAAGACGATCTGGCCGCCCTGCGCGAACAGCAGGAAAAGGACGGCGCGCTGATCAAGGGCTATTTCGGCAAGTACGCCAAATGCCGCGATCTGAGCTTTGAGGAGCAGGAACGCCGCGTTAAGGCGGGCGAAAGCTGGGTGCTTCGCCTGCGCTCCGATGGGCGGGAGGATAAGCGCATCGTGTTCGACGACGTTATCCGCGGCAAGATCGAAATGCCCGAAAACATCACCGACGCGGTGCTGCTCAAGGCCGACGGCATCCCGACCTATCACTTCGCCCACGCGGTGGACGATCACTTCATGCGCACCACCCACGTGCACCGCGGCGATGAATGGATCGCCTCCGTGCCGCTGCACATCGCCCTGTTCAAGGCCTGCGGCTTCAAGGTTCCGAAATACGTGCACGTGTCCCCCGTGATGAAGGAGGACAACGGCGGCAAGCGCAAGCTGTCCAAGCGCAAGGACCCGGAAGCGGCGGTGAGCTATTTCGTCGAAAGCGGCTACCCGGCCGACGGCGTGATCGAATACCTGCTCACCCTGCTCAACTCCAATTTTGAGGACTGGCGCAAGGCGAACCCGACCGCCGATCACTGGAGTTTTCCGTTCAACGTCAAAAAAATGAGCGTGAGCGGCTGCCTGTTCGATCTGGCGAAGCTCAGCGACGTGTGCAAAAACACCATTTCGGTCATGACCGCCGACGAGGTGCTCGACAGTGTGCTGACGTGGAGCGAAACCTACGACAAAGAGCTGTTCGCCCTGCTCGACGCCGACCGCGATTACGCCCGCCGCATTTTCTCCATCGACCGCGGCACCGCCAAGCCCCGCAAGGATCTGGCCAAGTGGGACGAGGTGCGCGATTTCGTCGCCTATTATTACGACGCGCTGTATCAGCCCGTTTTTGAAGCCGATGAGCGTTTCGACGCGGCGGAAATCAAAACGGTGCTGACCGAATATCTGAAGGTCTACGACCCGGCGGACGACAAGGATCAGTGGTTCGCCCGCATCAAAGCGCTGTGCGAGCCGCTCGGCTACACGCCCAACGTGAAGGAATACAAAAAGCAGCCCGACGCCTTCAAGGGGCACGTGGGCGACATTTCCGGCATGATCCGCCGCGCGGTCACCTCGCGCGCGAACACGCCCGACCTGTGGGCGATCATGCAATTGCTCGGCGAAGCGGCCGTGCGCGAACGCATCACCAACGTCATCAACAGCCTTTAAGAGAGGATCATCAATATGGAAGAAGAACTGAACAGAGAGTATTCAAACTTTATCCACGACGCCATCGACGCCGATCTGGCCGCCGGCGTGAACACCCGCGTGCAGACCCGGTTTCCCCCCGAGCCCAACGGCTACCTGCACATCGGCCACGCCAAGGCGATCTGCATCGATTTCAGCACCGCCGAAAAATACGGCGGCGTGTGCAACCTGCGCCTTGACGACACCAACCCGTCGAAGGAAGACGTGGAATATGTGGACGCGATCAAAGAGGATATCGCGTGGCTGGGCTTCAAATGGGAAAACTGTTTTTACGCTTCCAGCTACTTTGATTTCATTTATGAATGCGCCATCAAGCTCATCAAAAAGGGCAAGGCCTACGTGTGCGACCTGAGCGCGGACGAGATCCGCGAATACCGCGGCACGCTGACCGAGCCGGGCAAAAACAGCCCCTACCGCGACCGCAGCGTGGAAGAAAACCTGGATCTGTTCGAGCGCATGACCAAGGGCGAATTCGCCAACGGCGAGCGCGTGCTGCGCGCGAAGATCGACATGGCGTCGCCCAACATCAACATGCGCGACCCGGTCATTTACCGCATCGCGCACGTGTCCCATCATCAGACGGGCGACAAGTGGTGCGTTTACCCCATGTACGATTTCGCGCACCCGCTGTCCGACGCGAAGGAGGGCGTGACCTATTCGCTGTGCTCGCTTGAATTTGAAAACCACCGCCCGCTCTACAACTGGTTCATTCAGGAGATCGGCTTTGAGGAGCCCCCGCGCCAGATCGAATTTGCCCGCCTGAACGTGAACTATTGCCAGACCAGCAAGCGCAAGTGTCTGGAAATGGTCGAAAAGGGCATCGTCAGCGGGTGGGACGATCCCCGCATGGTCACGCTGTGCGGCATGCGCCGCCGCGGCTATCCCGCCGCCGCCGTGCGCGATTTCATTGACCGCGTCGGCGTGTCCAAGGCTTACAGCGTGGTCGATTACGGCCTGCTTGAAGCCTGCGTGCGCGAC
>CAMJHI010000220.1 GCA_946405475.1 uncultured Clostridia bacterium | reverse complement strand
ACGAAAAAATCTCTCGCTCCCTCGCACACTCTGATTTAATCAGCGTTTCCTTAGATTCTGCGATCCAGCGCCTCAACATAATGGTTATAAAAGGCGGTAAAGGTGCCGTTGTCAAGCTCGTTACGAATGCGCTGCAGCAGCGTATTGTAAAAATGAAGGTTGTGCATCACACATAACCGCATGGCGAGCATTTCCCCGCTTTTGAATAAATGACGGATATAAGCGCGGCTGAATCGCTGACAGGTCGGGCAGTCGCAGGTCGGGTCGATGGGCTGTTCATCCAGCGCGTATTTGGCGTTATTCATGTTGATGATGCCGTCCATGGTGAACAAATGCCCGTGGCGCGCGTTGCGGCTGGGCATGACGCAGTCGAACAGATCGACGCCGCGGTTGACGCCCTCCAATATGTTACCGGGCGTTCCTACGCCCATCAGGTAACGGATCTTGTTTTTCGGCATGAACGGTTCGACCGCAGAAATGATGGCGTACATTTCCTCTTTCGGCTCCCCCACCGCCAGACCGCCGATGGCGTAACCGTCAAGGTTCAGCTCCGCGATCTCGCACATGTTTTCAATGCGCAGCCGTTCGTAGGTCGAGCCCTGATTGATGCCGAAGAGAAGCTGATGCGGGTTGAGCGTGTCTTCCCGTGCGTTCAGGCGTTCCATTTCGGCCTTGCACCGCTTGAGCCAGCGCACGGTCCGTTCACAGGATTGCTTGGCGTAAGCGTATTCGGCCGGGTTTTCCACACATTCGTCAAACGCCATGGCGACAGTCGAACCGAGGTTTGACTGAATGCGCATGCTTTCCTCCGGCCCCATGAAGATGCGCCGCCCGTCGATGTGCGAAGCGAAATAAACGCCCTCTTCTTTTATTTTGCGCAGCGAAGCCAGAGAAAACACCTGAAAACCGCCGCTATCGGTCAGGATCATGCCGTTCCAGCCGGTGAACTTGTGCAGGCCGCCGAGCTTTTTCACGTTTTCGTCGCCGGGACGCAGATGCAAATGATAGGTGTTGCATAACTGGATCTGACAATGAAGGTCTTTCAGATCGTATGCGCTCACAGCGCCCTTGATCGCGCCGCAGGTGGCCACGTTCATGAACGCCGGGGTCTGCACCGTGCCGTGAACGGTCTCAAATTCGCCGCGGCGGGCGGTGCCTTCCGTTTTGATCAGCTTATACACGTTATCGTTCTCCTTGTTCCGTTGTGTCGACGATGTTCTTCACCCAGATGCGCTTTTTCAAAAAGGCGTAACCGATCAGGCACTTGAGGATCTCGAGCGCCTGGATGATCGGATAGACCTTCCAGATATCCAGATGCGCCGCGTAATACAGCAAAAACACAGCCGGAACGGAAACCGTCATCACAAAAACGCTGTCGTAAAGGATCGTCAGGCCGGTTCTTCCGCCGCTGCGAAGCGTGAAATAGGACGCGTTGGCAAACGCCGTGAACGGGAAGAACAGCGCGGACGTGCGAATGAAATACATGGCAAATTCCTTGCTTTGCTCGGTCGTGTTGTAAAGCATCGGGATGCGGTAGCCGACGAGCACGACGATGAGCGTAACGCCAAGGCTCATGAGAACGGCAAAAACCGACAGCTTGCGGCAGCTGTCGACCGCTTCGTCAAATTCGCTTGCGCCGAGCTGTTTGCCCACGATGATGCCGATGGCGGCGCCGAAGGAAAGAAACGCAATGGTGAACAGATTGACCACCGTGGACGAAATGCTGTAACCCGCCACAACGCTCAGCCCGTGCAGGCTGTATCCGGCGCCGGTGAGCGCGACGCCGCCGGACCAGAACAGCTCGTTAAACAGCAGCGGCAGCCCTTTTTTGCCGATCTGCCCCAGCACGGCAGCCGGTATGCGCAGGCTGCGGAACGCGCCGTGCAGATACGGAAAACGGCCGCGCTTTTTGAAGCAATAGACCGCCAGCAGCCCGAATTCTACAAAGCGTGACAGCACCGTTGCGATCGCCGCGCCTCGCACACCGAGCCGCGGAAAGCCGATCTTGCCGAAAATGAGCAGATAATTGAACAGGCAGTTGGTGATCACGGCCGCCAGCCCTATGAGCATGGGCACGAGCGTTTCTTCCGTTTCCCGCAGGGTCGATGAAAGTGCGGAAGCCAGCGCAAAGGGCGCCAGCCCCCACAGCATGATTTTCAGGTATTCCTTGGCAAACAGGATCGTTTGCTCTACGTTGATGTTCGGGTCGACGTCGTGGATGAACAAGCCGATGAACGTGTCATCCAGCACGATCAGCAGAACGACGGCAATGACGGAAAGCAGCAGACCGATGGCGACCTTGAACCGCAGTGTGAAGCGAACGCCGTTGTTATCCTGCTTGCCGTGATACTGCGCCGTAAAAATGCCGGCGCCGCTCAGGGCGCCGAACACCACAAGGTTGAATACGAACAGGATCTGGTTGACGATGGAGACCGCCGTCATTTCCTCCGTGCCGACCGCGCCGACCATGAAGTTATCCAGCAGGCTGACGAAATTCGTGATGAAGTTTTGCAGCATCATCGGGATCGAAACCGTCAGCGCCATTTTATAAAACGCGCGGTCGCCGAAATATTTTTTTCTCATTGACATGGACTGTTCTCCGAATAATCAGTATTACAGCGTTTGGATCTTGATCAGATCGGTGTTGCCGCTCTGGCCGTTGGTCACGCCGCCGGTGATGACGATCTTGTCGCCGGTTTCAAGGTGAAGATTGGCCTTGACCAGCTTTTGCGCGGAATAGAACAGCACCTCGGTCGAGGGGAAATTATCGCACATGGTCGGCAGCACGCCCCAGGACAGCGCCAGCTTACGCCAGGTTTTTTCGTTGGTGGTGAAGCCGACGATATCCATCGGCGGGCGGAAGCGCGACACCATGCGCACCGTCATGCCGGACAGGCTGCACGCGGCGATCGCCTTTGCGCCGATGTCGATGGCCATACCGCAGGTCGCGTGCGAAATGGCGTCAAGCGTGTTTTTGATTTTGAATTCAGAATGATAAAAACGCTGCTTATAATCAATGTTGCGTTCGGTGTTTTCGGCAATGCGCGCCATGGTGGAAACCGCAAGCGCCGGGTATTTGCCCATGGCCGTTTCGCCGGAAAGCATGATCGCGCTCGTGCCGTCGTAAACGGCGTTGGCTACGTCGGAGATTTCGGCACGCGTCGGGCGCACGTTCTGGATCATGGATTCCAGCATTTCCGTCGCCGTGATCACGCGCTTGCCGAGCAGGCGGCATTTTGTGATGATATATTTCTGCAGCGCGGGCAGCTCCTCAAACGGGATCTCCACGCCCATGTCGCCTCTGGCCACCATGATGCCGGCGCATTCTTCGCAGATCTCTTCAATGTTGTCAACGCCGGAGCGGTTTTCGATCTTGGCGATCAGGTCGATGTCGTCCACGCCGTTTTCGTGCAAAAAGTTTTTCACGTCGACCATATCCTGACGGCAGGAAACAAAGGAGCAGGCGACGAAGTCAACGCCGTGCTGCGCGCCGAAAAGCAGGTCGCTTTTATCCTGTTCGCTCAGATAGACCTGATGCAGGCGCTTGTTGGGGAAGCTCATGCTCTTGCGGTTGGAAAGCGTGCCGCCGATGGTCACGTTGCAAACCACACTGTTGTCTTCGATTTTCGTCACGACAAATTCCATGAGCCCGTTGTTGAGCAGAATGCGGTCGCCTTCGTTCATTTCGCTTGCCAGCGCTTTGTAGCTGACCGAAACGCCGTGCTCATCCCCTTCCCTGTCGTCGCAGTAAAACGTGAAGGTGTCGCCGTCGTTCAGCGTGACCTCGCCGTTTTTGAAGGTCTTGATGCGGTATTCCGGCCCTTTGGTGTCAAGCATGATGGCAATGGGCAGACCAAGCTCCTGCCGGACCTTTTTGATCAGTTCGATTTTTTCCGCGTGGTCCGGATACGTGCCGTGTGAAAAGTTCAGCCGCGCCACGTTCATGCCGGCCAGGCACATCTCTTTCAGCGTTTTTTCGTCGGAGCAGGCCGGACCCAGCGTGCAGACGATCTTTGTTTTTCTCATATTCATTCTTCCTTTTCCCGTAAT
>CAMJHI010000219.1 GCA_946405475.1 uncultured Clostridia bacterium | reverse complement strand
AAAGAACGTGCTCAACGTCACGGCGAACGCTTTCAAAGAAACCGCGTCCGTGGCGCGGCTGGTGTGGCTGAGTCTGCTCGATCTGGTCACCGGCAAATACAGCTTCCGCGAGATCTCCGGCCCGATCGGCACCGTCGGCTACATCGCGCAGGCGGCGGAAGAATCGACCTCCTCCGCCAATTACGCCTTCCTGATCAACATCATGGCGTTCATCACCATCAACATCGGCGTGTTCAACCTGCTGCCGCTGCCCGCGCTGGATGGCGGCCGGCTGTTCTTCATGGTCATCGAGATGGTGGCGCGCAGGCCCGTCCCCGCCAAATATGAAAACCTGGTTCACGCCGTCGGTCTGATCCTGCTGTTGATTTTCATGGCGGTCGTCTCCTTCAGCGACATCTATAAACTGATTGTGAAATAGAGAATTATGGAACGAAGAAAAGCAAAACAAATCAAAATCGGCAATCTTTCCATCGGCGGCGGCGCGCCCATCGCGGTGCAGTCCATGCTCAACCGCCGGTCGGATGACATACAGGGCAGCGTCGCGCAGGCGAAACAGCTTGAGCAGGCCGGGTGCGAGCTCATCCGTGCCGCCGTGCCCGATCAGGCGGCCGTGCGGCTCATCGAAGCGCTCAAAAACGCCGTCGACGTGCCCATCGTGGCCGATATCCACTTTGATTACCGGCTGGCGCTGGAATGCGTTGCTGCGGGGGTCGACAAGATCCGCATCAACCCCGGCAATATCGGTTCCAAAGACCGCGTCAAGGCCGTGGCCGACGCCTGCGCCAACGCGGGCGTGCCGATCCGCATCGGGGTCAATTCCGGCTCGGTCGAAAAGCAGCTGCTCGCCAAATACGGCGGTCCCACCCCGCAGGCCATGGCGGAAAGCGCTATGAACCACGTGCGCCTGCTGGAAGAAAACGATTTTGACGACATCGTCATTTCCATCAAGTCCTCCGGCGTGGTCAACACCATCGAGGCTTATGAGACCGTGGCGCAGATGTGCGATTACCCGCTGCATCTGGGCGTGACGGAGGCCGGCGCGAAGCACATGGGGCTGATCAAATCCGCCGCCGGCATCGGTTCGCTGCTGGCGCACGGCATCGGCGACACCATCCGCGTGTCGCTCACCGACGACCCTGTGGAGGAAGTGAAGGCGGGCATCGACATTCTCAAGGCTCTGAATCTGAAGCAGGATTGCGTCGAGATCGTGTCCTGCCCCACCTGCGGCAGAACGCGCATCAACATGATTCCCATGGTCGAGCAGGTGACGCAGCGTCTGGCAAACTGCCGCAAGCCGCTCAAGGTGGCGGTCATGGGCTGTGCCGTGAACGGCCCGGGCGAAGCGCGCGAGGCTGATATCGGCATTGCCGGCGGCGACGGCTGCGGCATCCTGTTCAAAAAGGGCGAGATCATCCGCAAGGTCAAAGAAGAAGACCTCGTGGAAGAACTGCTCAAAGAAATCGAATCCATGTAATCTTACTCATAGAAAGCGAACTGTATGAACGGCGAACAATTCTTTGATCTGCTCACGCCCGTGGTCGGCGCTGAGATCACAACTGAATATCGTGCCGCCGAGCGTGTGGAGATCGCCGTGAACGAAAGCGCTCGTTCCATGACGGTCACGGCTTCGTTTTGCGGCGAACCGGCGTCCGGTTTCGACGCTTCCGTTCTGGAAAACAAGCTCAAACAGGCGCTGCGGCTCAGCCGCGTGACCTGCTCGGTCACGTTCGTTCCGGCCGAAGCGCCGGCAGTCGAGCAAGCCGAAGCACCGGTGGTCGGGCAGGATGAAACGCCCTTGCCCGCGCAAGCCGAAGCACCCGCGGCCGAGGCTGCGCCGGTCGATCCGGCGTCGGTTTCGGTCGACGTCAGGCGCGTGGCGGCCGAGCTGAAGGCCCGCGTGCCGCTCGTCAACGGCTTTATGAGCGGCGCAAGGCTCGACATGCAGCCCGATTCCTGCCGCTTCTTTGTTTCCAAGGCCGGTCTGGCCATCCTCAAGCCGCTGGGCGTTGAGCAGGAGCTGGCCGCCGTTCTCCGTGATCTCTACGGGCTGAACGTGCCGGTGAAGCTGGAAGCCGACGAAGAGCAGGCGGAACCCGACCTGCGCGAAATGCAGCGGCAGGTGGATGAAGCCAAGGCCAAGGCGGACGAGCCCAAGATCGAAAAGAAGCTGGAACAAAGCTTCCCCGATCTGCCGATCTGCGTGAAATACGCCAAAATGCTGTACGGCGAGCGCCTGCCCGCCAAGCACCCGACCCCCATTGCCGAACTGAGTCAGGAGCTTGGCTCGGCGCTGGTCTGGGGCGACGTGTTTGCGCTGGACGTGCGCACCACGCGCGACAACCGCAACCGCATCATCACCTTCAACCTTTACGACGGCAGCAGCTCCTATTCCGCCAAGATCTTCGGGCCGAATGAAAACACCGAATATCTGGCGCAGAAGCTCAAGGACGGTATGACCGTTCTGCTGCGCGGCAGCGTGGTTTACGATAAATACGCGCGTGAAAACGTGCTGGACGTCAAGGCGCTGGCCGCCATCGACAAGCTCACCAAAACCGACGACGCGCCCGAAAAGCGGGTGGAGCTGCACCTGCATACCCGTATGTCCGCCATGGACGGCATGACCGACGTGAAGGATCTGGTCAAGCGCGCGATCCAATGGGGGCACAAGGCCATTGCCATCACCGACCACGGTGTGGTGCAGGCGTTCCCCGACGCGGTCAAGGCGGCCAAGGGCAGCGACATCAAGCTGCTCTTCGGCATGGAGGGCTATCTGGTCAACGACGTCGACGGCGACGGCGCGGGGCAGGACCCCAAAAAGCTGCCGTCCTACCACGTGATTTTGCTGGCCAAAAACAACGTCGGCCTCAAAAATCTTTATAAACTGATCACAAAATCCAATCTGGATTATTTCTATAAACGCCCGCGCATCCCCAAAAGCGAGCTGACCGCTCTGCGCGAGGGGATCATCATCGGCAGCGCGTGCGAGGCGGGCGAAGTGTTCCGCACTATGCTGCACGGCTCGGAGGAAGAGCTGCTGAAGATCGCGTCGTTTTACGATTACATCGAGATCCAGCCGACCGGCAACAACCGCTTTATGCTCAGAGCCGACGAATACCCCCAGATCCAGACCAACGCGGATCTGGAAAATCTGAACAAAAAGCTCGTCCATCTGGCCGACCAGCTTCATAAGCCGGTCGTCGCCACCTGCGACGTGCACTTTATGGACCCGACGGATTCGCAGTTCCGCGCCATCCTCATGGCGGGGCAGGGCTTCAGCGACGCTGACGAACAGGCGCCGCTCTATTTCCGCAACACGGAAGAGATGCTCGCGGAATTTGCCTATCTCGGCGAAGAGACCGCCCGCGAGGTGGTCATCACCAACCCCGGCCGCATTGCCGACTGCATCGACCGCATCATCCCGATCCCCAACGGCAACTATCCGCCGAGCATTGCCGGGTCGGAAGAAGAGCTGACCCGCCTGTGCTGGGACAAAGCCAAAGAGATGTTCGGCGACCCCGTGCCCGAATACGTGGCCAAGCGGCTGGAAAAAGAGCTCAATTCCATCATCAAAAACGGCTTTGCCGTGCTTTATATGATCGCGCAGAAGCTGGTCAAAAACTCCATGGATCACGGCTACTACGTCGGTTCCCGTGGTTCGGTCGGCTCCTCGTTCGTGGCTTCCATGGCGGGCATTTCCGAGGTCATGCCCCTCGCACCGTTTTACCTGTGCAAAAACTGCAAGCACAGTGAGTTTTTCCTCAACGGAGAGGTCGGCTCCGGCTTCGACCTGCCGCCCAAAAACTGCCCGGAATGCGGCGCGCCCATGATCCGCGACGGGCACGACATCCCCTTTGAGACCTTCCTGGGCTTCAAGGGCGACAAATCGCCCGATATCGACCTGAACTTTTCCGGCGAATACCAGTCCCGCGCGCACCGCTACACCGAAGAGCTGTTCGGCTTGTCCCACGTGTTCAAGGCGGGCACCGTCAGCACCGTGGCGGACAAAACCGCGTTCGGCTTCGTCAAAAAGTATTTTGAAGCCAAGGGCGTTTCGGTTCACAACGCCGAGATCGAC
>CAMJHI010000218.1 GCA_946405475.1 uncultured Clostridia bacterium | reverse complement strand
TCGTCGTTTTGCCAAGGAGCTGCCCCGCGTCCCACCGGTCGGCAACGCCGTCATCGCGGAACACCCGTCCCCAGTTTGTTTTGGAAACGTTCTGAAAGCCGCTGCCGTAGACCGGCGCGGCGAAGGCGAACCGATCGTCCAGGCAGGCGGCGAGCGTGCCGGCGTAACCGCCCCATGATATGCCGGTCAGGCCGATCAGCTCTTTGTTCACGCGCTTGTCCGCGCGCAGCAGATTATGAGCCAGCAGGATATCCGCCACGTAGTAGGTGAAACCCTGTTTCTCAAACGGCACGTCGCCCGCGATGAAGCAGGTCATCGGCGGATACGCCTCCGGGTCGGGCGCCCAGAAATCGAGCAACGCGTCATAAGTGTGCGGCGCGCCGGTGTAGGTCTGGCAGAAGCCGTCGAATGAGATCGCGGCAAAACCGCGCTTGACCCAATCCTGCACCCATTCAGCATAGGCATGCCCCGCGCCGCCGTGAACGAGCACCATGCCCGGCACGGGCTTTTCGGGCGCTGCGCAATCGGGAAAGCCGACGTAGGCGAACGCCGACGTGCTGCGGCCGTCAAACGGCAGTGTCGAAAACCGGATCGCCTTGATCCTGCCATCCTCCGGAAACGGATCATAGTCGGGGCAGGGGATGAGCTGCGGCTGAATCGTTTTTACCCGGTCAAAAAACGCGATCAGATCGTTCATCTTTTCGCCGCCATGTGAATGAAATTCCGAATAATTAAGTTTTTTCATCTTACTCTCTCCGTCAAAACGGTTGCAATGATTCTATTGTATGGTCTGTCGGGCAAAAAAGCAACCGTTTCAGCGGATTTTTTGCGGCTTGGTCACGCTTTCTTGACTCACCGGGTTGTATCGTGTATAATTGCAAAAAAATGTCGAAGGGAATCGTGCCCATGAAAAAAGTCATGTCATTCAAAGAAATCGCCGGTTATTCGCTCGGTTTGTTCGGGTTTCAGGCGATCGTCGGCTTCCTCAATTCCTATCAGGCAGAATTCTACCACGCGCAGATGGCGGCCAATTTAGCCGTTGTGGGCATCTTGATTTTAGTGGTCAAGGTCGTGTCGGCTGTTTTCGACCCCGTGGTGGGCAACCTCATTGAGCGCGGCAAAAGCGCCAAGGGCAAGCTGCGGCCGTTCATCCTGTATTCGCTCGCGCCGCTGCTGGTGATGACGGTGGTCGTGTTCCTCCGTGTGCCGCTGACGGGCACGGCGCTGTACGCCTATATTTTCGTCACGTTCCTGCTGTGGAGCATGGCCATGACGCTGGGCGACGTGCCCTCGCAGGCCATTGCCTCGGTGCTCACGCCCGAACCGACCGAGCGCACCAACGTCATTTCCATCGCCAACACGTTCAAGCAGGTCGGCTTTTCCGCGGCGGCCGTGCTGGTGCCGGTGGTCTGTCTGATTGTACCGGGCGGCTCCAAGGTGTTCGGCATTCCCAAAGGTGAAAAGGACGCGCCGATCAGCTCTTCGGAATATCTCGCCGTGGCGGTGCTGGTGGCCATGCTCGGCTGTCTGCTGTTTTCGCTCATCTACTTCTGGAATCAGGAGCGCGTCGCTTACGCCTCCGAAAAAATGACCTTCCGTGAAATGTTCGCCTCCCTGCGCGAAAACAAGCCGCTGATCCTTGTCATCGTGTCCTATTTTCTCGGCGCGGGGCGTCAGATGGCCATGGCCATTCAGGTGCAGGCCTCCAATGCGCTGCTCGGCAGTGAAAACTACGTGCTGGCGCTGGGGCTCACCACTGCAGTCGGCTCCATGATCAGCATGGCGCTGACCCCGATGCTGATCAAAAAGCTGGGCGAAAAAATAACCTACATCGCGCTGTCGCTCTACGGCTTTGTTGTGTCCGTCGCGGCGTATCTGGTTTACGTGTTCGTCACGGATCACATGGTCGTGATGCTCATTTTCCTGTTCCTCGTCGGCTTGCAGTTCGGCGCCGTGACGCTCATGCCCATGATCATGGTGACCGATTGCGTCGATTACGAAGAATACCGCACCGGCAAGCGGCGCGAAGGCCCGGCCTTTTCCGTGCTGACGCTGACCATCAAGGTCTGCCTTGCCGTCGGCGCGGCGCTGGGGCTCATCCTCGTGCAGGCGTCCGGCTATCAGGCGGAAGCGGCGGCGGTGACGGCTCACACCAAAAACGTCATCTATTTTGCCTACGTGGCCATGCCCGGCATTTTTAGCCTGCTTTCCGTTTTCCCGATTCTGAAATACGATATTTCCGGCGAGAAGAAACGGCAGATCGCCGAGGCGCTCGCGCAGCGCAGGGGATCATAACCGATGACAGCAAAGCACCCGTCAGGTGGAGCGATCTGACGGGTGCTTTTGTCATGATTGTTCAAAGGGGAAGATTGATCAGGATCGGGGCGAATTCGTGCAGCAGCGTGCAGTAAATAAGGATCGCGTAGCCGAGTCCGTCCGTGCCGATCATGTCGATGCCTTTGGTGTTGATGACCGGCTGCGTTTTGGCGCCGAATCCGTTTTGATAAAGCGTTTCCAGCACGGCTCCGGCGATTTTTTCGTTGCCCGCCGCACTCGGGTGGATGCGGTCTCTGGCGAAATCGTTTTCACTGTCGTTCAGTCTGGCACCCACGTCGACGAGCAGAACCTTGTCGTCTTTTTGCGCGCAGTCGACGATCACGCTGTTGAGCATCGCGGCGCCTTCGCCGTAGACCCTGCCCGCAAAGCCCGTCTGCGGGTTGTAGATCGTCTGCAGCAAAATGACGGCGTTCGGGTTCATGGCGTGGATGCGCGTCATGATCTCGTCGAGATCGACGATGAACCCCTTGAGGATCTTCTCAATGCGCGTCAGATCGTTTTTGACGATCCCGTCATACAGGATCATGGCCAGATTATCCGTCAGAAAATTGTTGCCGCCGATCGAAATGCTGATGAAGTCGGCTTCTTCGATCGCCCTGCGCACTCGCGCGGTTTTCATCCGGCTCATCAGGTTGCCGGTCGTGTGCCCGGGAACGGCAAAATTTTGATAATCAAACCCCAGCGTATCGGCTACGATCCTGCCGTAAACGGCCTGCGGCGCGTTGATCAGCCCGGCGCCGAACGCGATGGAATCGCCAAGCACCACGTAGTTTGGCTTATCCTCAACGGCGGCCGCGCTGAACGAGCCGAACGCAAAAACAACGACCATGAAAACGGATAGGAACCGGCAGCATTTTTTTGCCATAACAGATGACCTCCTTTTTGGCTGTTGACTTCATTTGATTATTCAACAGTTCTGAAAAAATTGTACCATATTTTTCATGGGAAAACAAGCTTCGTTCGACGATTACGGCAGGCGGAATCCGGCGGCGAGATAAAGCGCGTACCAGTCTTCCAGCGTCAGCTCGACGTCGGCGCCTGCGGCAATCAGGCGCATCCGTTCCGGCGAGACCGAACCTGAGATCAACTGGATCCCGGCCGGGTGGCGCAAAATCCACGCGGCGGCGATCGCAATGGGGGAGACCCCGTATTTTTCCGCCGTTTCGTCAAGCTTTTCGTTCAGCTCCGGGTATTTTTCGCGGTCGCCCACGAAGGGGCCGCGGAAAAAGCCGCCCTGAAACGGCGACCACGCCTGCAGCGTGATCCCTTTGAGCCGCAGGTATTCCAGCGCGCTGCCGTCGTGCATGACGGATTCGTCGTTTTTCATATTCACGTTGAGGCCGCTTGTGACCATGCCGGATTCCGGGATGGAAAACTGGAGCTGATCGGCGATAAGCGGCTGGCGCACGGCTGTTTTCAGCAGCGCGATCTGCATCGGATTGTGGTTGGACACGCCGAAATGGCGCACCTTACCGGCGTCTTCCAACGTATTGAACGCGTCGGCCACCTCCTCCGGCTCCATCAGCGTGTCGGGACGGTGCAGCAGCAAAACGTCGATATGATCGGTTTGAAGCCGGCGCAGCGATGCGTCGACCGAAGCGAGGATATGTTCCTTTGAAAAGTCATAGTACCCTTTGCGGATGCCGCATTTTGTCTGAATCGTGATCCGGTCGCGCAGCGCCGGATGCGCCGAGAGCCAAAAGCCAAACAGCTCTTCGCATCTGCCGCCGCCGTAGATGTCGGCATGGTCA
>CAMJHI010000217.1 GCA_946405475.1 uncultured Clostridia bacterium | reverse complement strand
CTGCTGATGCTGCTCACCGGCCGGGATTGCGGCCTGACCAAGCGCCTGACGAAGGTGTTTGACGCCAACGTCAAAATGCACTATTTCAATCAGGACGGCACCCGCATCACGCCGGTCAAGATCCAGGATAATGCCTATTCCGTCAAAGAGGCCGAAAACTATAAGGATAAGTTCCGCGGCTACCTCGGCAACACCGACTACACGCAAAAAGACGCCGCGCTGCGCGAGGTGAACGTGAGCGAATACGGTGAGATCGCCGGTTACGATCACCTGTATTTCTTCTGGTACGAATCCTTCGGCGATATCTATGATATTGCCAGACGGTTCAACGATTATGTTCAGCTCGTCAAAGCCCAGACCGGGCACGATAAGGTGAACATTGCGTTCATCAGCCTCGGCGGGGCAGTGGGCACCGCGTATCTCGACGCTTATTTCAACCCGGACGACGTCAACCGCATCGTGTTTATCGCGGCCGCCGTTGACGGCACCACCGTGATGAGCGACGTGTTTGCCGGCAAACTGACGCTGACCGATTTTGATTTGCTCTACACCGATTTCCTGCCGTCGCTCATCGGCACGTTCTCAAAAGAATATGAATGGCTCGGCGGTCTCGGCGCGGCGGCGCTGCGCCTGCTGCCGCAAAACCGTATCGCTTGCCTGCAAAGCGCTGTTTATGACACGCTCAAGGCCACGCTGCTTGACAGAATGTTCACCAGATGCTCCACCATGTGGGCGCTCGTGCCGAGCAGTGAATACCCGGCGCTGTCGCAGAAATATCTGTCCGATCCGGCTTCCGCACCGCTGAAAGCCGTGACCGACCGCTATTATAAGGCGCAGAAGAACAACCCGAAGACCATTGCCAACATCGTGAAGAACACCGACGTTGAAATCATGAACGTCTGCGGCTACGGGCTGGATATCCCGGCGATTCTGAACAGCTACTACACCGAAACGTCCGATAACGTCATCAACACGCGTTCCGCCTCGATGGGTGCGAAGATCGCCAACCCCGGCGAAACCCTCGGCGCCAACTATCGCTGCGCCAAAGATGTAAGCTATCTTTCGCCCGACGGCACCATCGACGCCGGGGCAGGGTACTTGCCCGACACGACCTGGTACGTGAAGAATCAGAGCCACTTCAAGCTGCAGAGCTCCAAGGACGTGATCCACTTCTGTGTGGTGCTTTTGGCAAATAATGACATTCACGACATCGAATCCAGCGGTTTCCCGCAGTTCAATGAATTCCGTGATTCCGATCATTTGTACTGGCTGATCGATCAGTTTACCGACAAAGAAACCGGCGAAATGAACGAAGCCAAGCTCAACGCCGCCAATCCGACGGCAGAGCAGCGCGCCGAATTTGTGGCTGCTTATGAAGAGGCGGTCGCGCTCAAGGCGGAACATGAATGGAAGGCCGAGCCGTGCGACAAATCGATCATGCGTCTGTCGACGATCGCGCGTGAGCTGGGGATTTTGGACGGCAACTTTGAAACGCAGGCCGAATACAACAAACGGATGACCAGAAAGAACATCACGGACAAACTCAGTGACGTTCTGTATAAACTGTTCGGCTCCCGCAGCTTCTGGGGTTAATTGATATCAAATAATTGTTTCGGGCCGCATGGCAAATGCTGTGCGGCCCGATTTTTGATTTACGCTACGACGTTCCAAAAGGTAATTAAGACGTCAAAACCAACGAATTTTGTGACTTGACAAGCAGGGAGAAGCGTGGTAAAATGATCCTGTCACATATACAAAATAAATGTTTTGTATATGTGAGGAGGGAGCAAAGAAATGGAAATGCCTGAATAAGAGCTGGTATCCGATTCAAATGGCTCGGAACCATTCAGCGATAGTTTTCTGTCATTTGAGTTATTTGAATGCTGATCTGTAAAGATACTGATAATGTTGATTATCTTTACTGAGGGTTTGGTTTTTGCGGAAAAATCTATTTTTTAAATGATCGATAAAAATAGACGCCCAACTGAATTGGGCGTCTGTCTGATTGATTTTTATTTTTGATTCCTTAATAAATGGTAACGACCGTTCCGACCGGCAGCAGCTTGAGGATCTGAATCATGTTCTCTTCGGAGACCGCCACGCAGCCGCCCGTGTAGTGATCGGCGTTTCGCCAGACGTGCAGGAAAATGGCGTTGCCGGCATACGGCGCACAGCCCTTGTTATAGCCGAGATCGATGAAATAATCATACACGCCGGGATACTCGATCAGGTGCTCGTCTTCGCTGTAATCCGCGTCCGGATCATCCGATTTGTAGATCAACTGGTTGTATTTGTCGCCGTGAGAACCGGTCGCGCACCAATACATGTCTTCCGTGACCTGCGTGTACGGCAGCAATGCGCCGGGGTTTTCTTTGATGCCGTAGGCTTCACCGATCACCCAGGTGCCGAGCGGCGTCTTGGTGTCGCCCTCAGCGTGCTTGCCGGGGCCGTTCTGACCGATCACAGCCGGACAGTTGAAGATCGGCTCATATTTGCCGTCTTTGGCCTCGTAGATCGTTAAATCGGCATAAATGTCATGGGTGCACTTGATGCCCAAACGGATCTCGCCGTTGCGTTCCACGGAAATCGGCTGGCCGAACAGCGTTTTTTCGTATTCATCCTGCGTGCAGATGTTCTTGTTCGTCATGTAAGCTTTTTTCGGCGTACATGAGGTCAGGCACAAGCCCGCCAGAAGTACGGCCATCAGGATCATTGCGGTTTTTTTCATCGCGGAACCTTCTTTCTTCTATTTTGATAAATCTATTATAGAGATAATGTTCAAAAAGTCAAATAAATCTTTTAATTCGGATGTGATGTTATGAAAAGACAGGAAATCATGCAGCTGCCCAAGCCCGCACAGCAGTTTCTTCACGATGAAGAGATCGTCTACGGCAAATCTGAGCTGACGGTTTTGGAATACGGTTCCGATCTGCGCACCTTTTTTCGATTTATGAAATTGGGCAGTGACCGCTATGACGAAAAAACGTTTGAAAGCTGCGACATTTCCGGCTTCACGCTGGCCGATCTTCAGACTGTCACGGCGGATACGATCTATCAGTTTCTCTATTTCTGCAACGACGTGCTGCACAACTCCGCCCGCACGCGCGCGCGCAAAAAATGCTCGCTGCGCATGTTTTTCCGCTATCTGGACAAGCGCGGCCTGATCGAATCTGACCCGTGCGCGAAGCTGGATTCACCGAATTTTCGCAAATCCCTGCCGAAATTTCTTACGTTGGAAGAAAGCGTTGCGCTGCTTGATTGCGTTGACGGTCAGTTTTATGAGCGCGATTACTGCATTCTGACGCTGTTTCTGAACTGCGGACTGCGTTTATCGGAGCTTGTCGGGCTGAATCTGAGCAGCTTTCGGCCGGACGGCACCATGCGCGTGCTCGGCAAAGGAAACAAGGAGCGTATCCTTTATTTGAACGACGCCTGTCTGCAGGCGGTGGATCGTTACCGCCGCGTGCGCCCGAACGACGGGCTGCACGACCGCGACGCGTTCTTTATCAGCCGCCAGAAAAACAGGATCAGCCCCAAAACCGTTCAGCTTCTTGTTAAAAAGTTTTTGGAAAAAGCCGGTATTTTTGAAAAAGGCATGTCCGTTCATAAGCTGCGCCACACGGCGGCTACGCTGATGTACCGCCACGGCGACGTTGACGTGATGCTGCTCAAAGAGATCCTCGGCCATGAGAATCTTGCCACAACGCAGATCTACACGCACGTGGCTGACGATCAGGTCAGAGCCGCCATGCGCGCCAATCCGCTGGCCGGTCAAAGAGGAAAATCAGCTCAGCAGCGCGCTGCCGACAGCGCCGCCGAGCAGCGATTGCAGCAGGATGATGAGAACGGAAATAACGGTGAGGAGTAAAAATCTCACGCAATAGGCTTTCACTTCTCCCCTCCCCCCTGTTCCGACGCCGCCGCGGAACACGCCGAAGAGTTCGGACGACAGGTGCATTGATTCGCGCAGACAGACGATCAGCAATGCGATCTCCGCCGCGAAGAACGGAAACAGAACGAGAATGGAGAATATGACGCCCTTGACGCGGTAGACCGTGTACAGCCTGGCAGCCACCATGCCGTAAACCATGCCTTTGGCGCATGGCAGGC
>CAMJHI010000216.1 GCA_946405475.1 uncultured Clostridia bacterium | reverse complement strand
CGCTGACACCTATTACACGTTCGACTACTACGACGCGGCACAAGGGACGCACACCGATCTGTCGCTCGGCGCGAATGGGCAGGTGCGGTGCCGCGACAACGTGTTCCAGACGGAAATTGATCAGGTGTATGCGCTGCTGTTCCACAATAACAACGTGATCTGCGCCGCAGGCAATGTGTTTGAATACAACAGCGTAGCTGTTGCGCAGTACCTTCAAGACGATCAATACAGGACGATCAGAATGTGTGAGAACGAATTTGAAGGCGGAGCCGTATTCAATACGTTCGGACCGTTCTGCGATGGCAACAGCGTGGGTTCGTATTTTTCCAACAACAGCGTGGGTTCGGATTTTTACAACAACAGCGTGGGTTCGTATTTTTACAACAACAGCGTGGGTTCGAGAAATCAAAGCAACGAATTTGAAAGCAGTATCAGGTATTCTGACTTTTGTTCTTTTGTCTACGAATGCACGATTGAAGGCGGAAGAAACAACATGAAATTTGTCGATCCAATTCGTGGTGTCACAATACCGAACGATCAGACTACGAACAGCTGCGAAATCAGAAACTACGACACTCCGGGAGTCGATAGCGTTGCAACCATCATCAACCGCACCGGCTACGGACAGGAAACCGCAGTCAAAACCACCGACGGCGGTCAGACGTGGACGTCGGCGTAAAACACCCAAAAAATCGAAAAAAAAAAACACTATCTGCCGAAGAGGGGATGGTGGGCGGGAGAGATTCTTCATGGCTGAATACTTAACATACCCATTCCGCACCATGCGGATCACACAGAACTACAACGGCAGCACGAGCCACTACGGCCACAGCCACGGCACGCCGAAAGACTACCCGATCGACGAAGGCGGCAGCGACGGCGGACGCGACCCGATCTATGCGCCGTGCAAGCTGATCATCAAACGCATTTACGGTGTCGGCACCAGCGGCGTCAACACGCTGTGGTGCGAGAGCGCGAACAAAGTCAAGCTCGCCAACGGAAAAACGGACTATATCGCCCTGCAGGTGACGCACCCGAACGACAGCGACCTGCGCAGGCTCAAGGTCGGGCAGACGATCGCCAAGGGCGCGGTACTGTGCTATGAGGGCACCGACGGCGCGTCCGGCAACCACATCCACCTGAGCGTCGGGCGCGGCAAGCTCAGCGGCAACGGCTGGGTCAAGAACAGCCGCGGCAAGTGGGTGCTGACCACGACCGGCGGCACGCTCAAGCCGGAGGACGCGTTTTACATTGACCCGAAGTTCACGAAGATCGTGAACAGCGCGGGGCTGACGTTCAAGCAGCTGCCGACGGGAGCGGCCAAATGGCCGGTCGGCGATTATAAGGTGACCAGCGCGCTGGCGCCGGTGCGCAGCGGGCCGGGGACGGAATACGCAAAGAAGACGTTCACGCTGCTGACGGAGAACGCACGCGAACAAATAAAACAGCACAACAAAGGAAAGGCGGCGCACGGGTTTGTTGCCGGCATGACGTTCCGCGCGTACCGCGTGACACAGGACGCGAAGGGGACGCACTGGTGGGCACAATGCCCGAGCGGGTGGGTCTGTTTGGATAAGCATTGCGAGAGGGTGTGACGGAGATGGAGCAGGCTGGAGAACTGCTTTTGCAGATCGTTAAATATGGCGGGGCACTGCTGGCAATCGGCGGCGTGATCTTCGCCGTGTATCGATGGATACTCAACCAGAACGCGAAGAGCGACAAAATTGCCGCCCTGGAAGCCGAAAACCACGAGCTGAAAGAAGAGTTGACCGTGATTTGTTACGGCGTCCTGGCGGCTCTGAAGGGCTTAAAAGAGCAAGGCTGCAACGGCCCGGTGTCAGAAGCGATCAACACGATGGAAAAGCACCTGAACAAGCGTGCGCACCAATAGTGCAAGTTTTTGCTCAAAGTTGCATTTCTGCGGTGAAAAATCTAAGTTTATTATCAAAAACTGGCGTTTTTTGGCAATAGAAAGGATGAAAACATGGAAACTGTGAACAACATCATCAACCAGCTCATAATTCCGCTTGCTTCCACCGTTTTGCTCGGCATCGCCGGCTGGCTCGGCGTGAAGCTGAAACAGCACCTGGATGAAAAGGAAAAAAACAAGACCATCCTGCAGGTCGTTGCAATCTGCGTTTCGGCGGTCGAACAGATCTACAAAGAACTGCACGGCCCCGACAAGCTGCAGAAATGCATCGAAATGGTCACCGATATGCTCAGCACCCGCGGGATCGAGATATCGGCGACAGATATCCGCATATTGATTGAATCCGTGCTGGCTGAATTTAACAACGCGTTTGAAAATGGCGAGGAAAAGCAGCCGCCTGTGGTTGCCGGCTTCACGCCGGCAGATGCAGACACAAAAGAACCGCCCGCAGAAGAGCAGACGGCAGGATGATGAAAGGGCGCTTCGGCGCCCTCATTTTTTATTTGACAGAGATTCAAAAACGGCATATAATAATATCATAAATTTTTACTGTTACGGACAGGTTACGGACAGCACAGAAAGAAGACAAAAAAAGAAAACCCGCATGATGCCAGACGTGGCGCGGGTTCTTCATGGTGATCCATCGGAGATTCGAACTCCGGACACCTTGATTAAAAGAGATTAGCTATTATTTGTCTATATTCCTGGGCAAGTTACAGTCAAGTAAAAAATCATAGACGTGGTGCGGGTCCGCGGCACTTCAACGAACAAAGCGGCGCCAGCCGATCAAGTAAGAAATACACCACGTTTTTTCGGTGCTACGGACCGGTTACGGACAAAGAAAGAGGCCATCAAACGGCCTCTCTTTTTTTATTGTCCGGTTTTTTCGGTGGCTCATAGCATAGCAGCGCAGCCCGCAGGCACTCCAGATCGTCGTGCGTATAGACGTCGTTCGTAATGTCGCCGGCAGCGTGCCCGAGCAGCCGCTTGCGCCAGAACTCATCCGCGCCGCCGATTTTCAGCCTGGTCGCGAACGTGTGCCGACAGGCGTGCGGCGTCATGGCCTTGTCGATGCCGAGCCGATCCAGGAGCGGCTTATAAACAAATTCGCGAAAATAATTGGACGTCATCGGGTGCCCGTCTTCCATACAGAACACCGTTGCTCCGTTTTTGGAGATCTGAGCGTCTACAACGTATTGGACATCCGGATGCACCGGCACAAGACGGTTAATGGCATTGCTGGTCTTTTTTCCGCCCCTGAAGGTGTGCTCCTGCGCGTCGTACTGGAAGCGCGTCAGCTCCAGCATCTCGCTGATTCGCCAGCCGGACCGAAGCAGATACTCGACCCACTGCGCAGCCTGGTCGCCGGCAGCTGCCGCGTCGCTGATCTTTTTCAGTTCCAGATCGGTGAAGGGCCGCTTGTCGGTCGGCTCGGCGTGCGGTAGCGTGATATAGGCGGCGTAATTCTTCGCGGCTGCATCGGTCTGAATCGCGTAATCAGACAGCAGACCCAGCAGGACCTTGACCTTGTGCATGGTGGAATGGCTATAGTTTTTTGCTTCCATTTCGTCGATGATGAGCTGCATCTGTGCCGTCCTGATCTCCGACATCGGAATCCGGTGCAGCGGTGCGCAGTGCTTATAAGCTGCCTTGTACCCGGTCTGCAGCGACGCGGACAAAGATTGGAAACGCTTGCCGCGCTGGAACTCGGTGAACAGCTGATCGAGCGTCAGCTTATTCCGGATCAGGTTCGGATTTTGGTTATAGGCGTCGAGCGCAGCAAAGGCTTCGCTCTGCTTCGAGAAGCAGCCGATATAGGGAATCACGCGTTTGCCGCCGTCCCTATAGGCTCCACCGTAGGCAAGCCACGGCTTTGATCGACCGGCTTTTTTGACGACCGTGCCGGTTCCGTTCGGTCTTTTCATAACAAAACACTCCTTTGACTTGACAGAATAGCCGCGGGAGTGGTACAATTATATAGACCTCTCCCGCTTATCGTGGTTGGTGGCGTGGTGATGGTTGCTCGCTCCGGTGTTCCCGCACCGGGGCTTTTTTTATTTACTTTTTGATCTCAAACGTCTGCGAGCCGTAATCGTCGCCGGCCATCGTTCCGGCCTTCAGCGTGACAGGCGTCTCGTTGTCGGTCAGAACATAGCAGATGCGGCTGGAAACGGTTCCTCCGATCTTGATGTTTTC
>CAMJHI010000215.1 GCA_946405475.1 uncultured Clostridia bacterium | reverse complement strand
ATTTTGCTGGCGATCTTGATGATCTCGCCCTTATCCATGCCGATGAGCGGACGGAACACGAGCATATCGGCTGCGTCATCCGTGCAGACCATGGCGCCCATGGTCTGGCTGGCCACCTGCCCCAGGCTCTCGCCCGTGATCAGCGCGCCGCAATCCTCACGCCGCGCGATTTTTTGCGCGCATTTCACCATCAGACGGCGCATGATGATGGTGAACAGATCCTCCGCGCAGGTTTCGCGGATGCGTTCCTGAATTTCGGTGAAGGGCACAACGTAAAGCCGGATGCGCCCGGAATAGCGCGCCACCTTTTTGAGCAGGTCGTGCACCTTCTGCTCGGCGCGTTCGCTGGTGTAGGGGGGCGAGGCAAAATGCACCGCGCACAATTCCAGCCCGCGCTTGGCCATCATCCAGCCCGCCACGGGGCTGTCGATGCCGCCGGAAACAAGCAGCGCCGCCTTGCCGGCCGAGCCCACGGGCATGCCGCCCGCGCCCTTGATCTGGTTGGCGTGCACAAAAATATCTTCATCGCGCACTTCGACGTTCACGATCACGTCCGGCTCGTGCACGTCGACGGTCAGGTGCGGAAATTCGTCGAGCAGTCTTTCGCCGAGCTGCTCGCAGATCTGCGGGGAGTTGAGCGGAAAGCGCTTGTCCGACCGGCGGGCGTTGACCTTGAAGGTGTCGGCCAGCATGAGCTGCTCTTTCAGGTATTCGCCGCTGTGCGCGAGCACGAGCGAAAAATCCTTGGGCAGCTTGAGCGCGCGGCTGAACCCCGCAATGCCGAACACGCGGGTGAGGCGGTCGACCGCCTGTTCGAGGTCGGCGCCGTCGCCGCCCTCGATCTTGATGGTGGACTGCGCCGGGGTGAAGGTGAACCGGCCCAGATCGGCCAGCCGGTACCGCATGTTTTTCATTAAAATGTTTTCAAAGGTGCGGCGGTTGAGCCCCTTGAGCGCCAGCTCGCCGTTTTTGATGAGGATCACTTCGTTCATATTATTTGTTCCTTCATGTCGAGCTGTCGCTCGACTCGATGTATTGCCTGCGCAATTCGATATACCTTACGGTTCGATATGCCTGACGGCTCGATATGTCCCTGCCGGGACAAGTATTTCTTGTTCGGCAAAGCCGAACATATCGAATCAACCGAAGGTTGATATATCGAATTCACAAGGTGAATATATCGAACGCCGCAGGCGTATATCGCTCGGAATTTCACGCGCGTCGAGCGCGGGAAATTCCGTTCACCGTTTCTTTTTCAAACTCGACGCGCCGCCGGCGAGTCCGTTGAGCAGACAATCGATCTCCTCTTTGGTGGTGAAGCGCGAAAAGCTGATGCGCAGCGCGCTGTCGATGCGCGCCGGGTCAAGCCCCATGGCGGTGAGCACCGGGGAGCGGTGCCCCTTGGAGCAGGCGGAGCCGCCCGAAACGTAAATGCCGCGTTCCGACAGATAGTTGAGCATGGTCTGCGCCGGGTGCCCGAGCACCGACAGGTTGGTGATGTAGGGCAGCGCGTCCGCGCCCGAATTGATTACCACGTCGGGGATCGTGAGCACGCTGCTGACGAAATAATCGCGCAGCCGCGCGGTTTGTTCAAGCTGTTCGTTCAGGTCGGGCAGGGCGCGCATGGCGCCGTCAAAGCCCAGAATGGCCGGCATGGGCTGCGTGCCCGAATACAGGCCGCGGCCTTCCTGACCGCCGCCGACGACGTGGGGCGCAAGCTTGACGCCCTTGCGCACGTAAAGCAGACCCGCGCCTTTCGGCCCGTTGATCTTGTGGGCGCTGGCGCTGAGCAGGTCAATGCCGTAAGACGCCGGGCGCAGCGGCAGCTTGCCGAACGCCTGCACGGCGTCAACGTGGATGAGCGCGGGCGCGCCGCAGCGGCGCACACAGGCGCGGATGGCCTCGACCGGCATCACGCTGCCCACCTCGTTGTTCACCCACATCATGCTCACCAGAATGGTCTTGGCGTTGATCGCCTGCTGCAGATCCATGCGGTTGACGCGGCCGAAGGAATCGACCGGCAGGCGGACGATCTCGAACCCCTCGCGCTCCAGCCGGTTCATGGCCTGCGCCACGCTGGGATGCTCCACGGCGGTGGTCACGATGCGGCTGCCGCGGCGGCGCAGGGCATAAGCCGCGCCGAACACGGCCGCATTGTTGCTCAGCGTGCCGCTGCCGGTGAAGAGGATCTCATCGCTTTCGCATTTGAGCAGCCGCGCCGCCGTTTCACGCGCAGCCTCCAGCCGGCGCTGAGCCGCCGAGCCGACCGCGTGAAGTGAAGACGGGTTGCCGTAATATTTGGTAAACGCTTCGGCTGCCGCCGCCGCTGCTTCGGGGCAAGGGCAGGTCGTAGCGCTGTTGTCAAAATATGCTTCCATTGGTTTTCCCCCTTGCAGTATAAAGCGTGCGGGGAGCTGTTCCGGCCGGGAACGGTCCCCTTTTGCAAACGCCGATCCGATCAGCGTCTACACCATCTATTATACGGCAAGCCTTCGGTTTTGTTTCGTCACCACTCGGCAACGACCTGACCGATAAAGTTTTCCCGGGTCACTTCCACCGCTTCGTTCAGCGTTTCGCCGCGGTAAAAGGCCAGCGTGTTTTCACCGGCTTCACAGCGGGAGGAACGGTAACCGTTATCGGCGTAATAGATCACACCGTCGCCCGTTTCCAATTCGGCAAACGGCACGCGCTTGACGAACCACATGTGCAGCCCGTCGTCTTCCTTTTCGGCCACGAAAGCGTAATTATAAAGATAGATCTTGTCGGTGGAATTCCGCTCAACAAGGAACACGCCGACGTAACACGCGGTGACGACCAGCACCAGCAGGAACACCAGCGAAACAAAGCCTTTCAGTATCGTAAGCAACCGTTTCATAATGTTTCAATCAACTCCGCAATTTCAGTTGTAGTTTCCGCGATCCGGGTCGCGCCGTGCTCTTCCATTTCGGCACGGCCGCCGTAGCCGTAAGCCGCGCCGATGGTGCGCACACCCGCCTCGCGGCCGCCGTCAATGTCGAAGAACCGGTCGCCGACCATGACGCATTCCTCCGGCCTGACGTTCAGCATCGCCATGGCGGCGGTGATCAGTTCGACCTTCGGGGGGTTCACCGTGCCGATCTCAGGGGCGCTGATGCCGCTGAAATATCGGGCGATGCCCAGATGCTCCAGCAGCGCCTGCACGTAAACGCCGGGCTTGGAGGAGGCGATGGCCATGGTCAGCCCCATGGCGCGCAGCCGCTCCAGCGTTTCAACGATGCCGTCGTAAAGATCCAGCTCGTACATGCCGCCCTGACTGTAAAAAACACGGTATTCGCGCACGTATTCCTGCGCCGTGTCCTCATCCAGCCCGAACAGGTGCCGGAAGCTGACCACCAGCGGCGGGCCGATGAAGTAGCGCAGGCGGCCTTCGTCCGGCTCTTCGATCCCGCGAGCCGCCAGCGTTTTTTTGACGCAGTTGATGATGCCGCGCCCGGTGTCGGCAATGGTGCCGTCAAAATCGAACAAAACCGCCTTGACCGAACCGCTCATGCCGCTTCCCCCTTCCCAAAGGATATACCTACAGAAATACATTTTGTATTATAACACATCCTTTGACAAAATCCTATGCTTTTTTCTGATTTCTCCGATCTTTTTTTGTGCCGATCCGGCGGGCGCGAACGCCGTCGAAAAACTTTTTCCTCTTTTTGTAAAAAACCTCTTGCTTTTTTCGGCGATATGGGTTATACTATCCGGCAGTTGAACAACTGCATATCGCGGAGTAGAGCAGTTTGGTAGCTCGTCGGGCTCATAACCCGGAGGTCGGAGGTTCAAATCCTCCCTCCGCAACCAAAAAAGCTCCGATACCCGTCAGGGTGTCGGAGTTTTTTCGTTACAAAGAAGATTGAGTTTTCTGAATCACCGGGTTATGAGCCCGAAGGGCGAATGACCCGGAGGGTGAGGCGGGAGTGAATGACAGTCCTGTGGACTGTCAGAGCCGCCGAACCGACCGCAGCCTTTTCTCCGCAGAGAAAAGGCAAGACCGGAGGTTCAAATCCTCCCTCCGCAACCAAAATGTAAGAGGAGTACCGCAAGGTGCTCCTCTTGCGTTTTCTGTGTGATGAGGAGGATTTGAAGGACGAGCGGTACAGAGCAACTGTC
>CAMJHI010000214.1 GCA_946405475.1 uncultured Clostridia bacterium | reverse complement strand
CCGTAGCCCGTCAGGCGAATGACCACGGGGTCGTCAAACGGCAGATTCTCCGGATCGTCGAACGGGAGCATTTCCGGCTTGCCGATGAGGATGCCGAACACCTCAATCGCCTTGTCGGCGTTTCCCTGTAGGCGCTGCCAGGCCACCAGATAGCCGTCGAAATCCTGCAGGGCGCGCGGATGCGGCGTCTGCCCCTTTTCCTTCCACGAATAATCGGGCGGGAACTTGGCGGCGAGGTCGGAGCATTCGTCGACATCGGCGGTGTGGACGGCATGATCCACATTTCCGAGCTGTCCTGGAAGCGCATCAAGCATCCGTCCGAGGTCGTCAACCCCGGCGATGTGGTCGAAGTGTTCATCAAAAAGCTCGACACCGAAAACAAGAAGATCTCGCTCGGCTATAAAAAGATCGAGGACAACCCCTGGGAGATCCTGCGCCGCAATTATCCTGTGGGCACGGTCACCAAGGCTACGATCGTCGGCCTGACCGATTTCGGCGCGTTCGCCAACGTCATCCCCGGCATTGACGGCCTGATCCACATTTCCCAGATCGCGGATCGCCGCATCAACAAGCCCGGCGACGTGCTGGCGGTGGGCGACGAGGTCGACGTGAAGATCACCGACATCGACTTCGACAAAAAGCGTGTCAGCCTCTCCATCCGCGCGCTGCTTGAGCCGGCCGCTGAAGAAGAAGCCACTGAAGAAGTTGCCGAAGAAGCTGCCGAAGAAGCTGTGGAAGAAGCCGCCGAAGAACCGGCTGCCGAAGCTGCTGAAGAAGCTGCTGAAGAAGCTGCTGAATAATTATTCTGTCTGTTCAGGAACCGCAACGGAAACGCCCGCTGCGGTTCCTTTTGTTTCTCCGGCCGATCCGCGGCGCCGGAAACCGACGTTTGCCGAAACCGTTTGCAAAAAGCTCTTGCATATGTTTCCAAAGCATGGTATAATTCAACAGTATCAAATTCTATGGAGGAATAAACAATGAAGAAAACCATGAAAATTCTTGCCGTTGTTCTGGCACTGGTGCTCAGCCTGAGCGCGCTGGCCGCCTGCGGCAGCAAAGATGTTGCCGACGATAACGGCACCACCGCCGCCAACGCCGCCGACGAAACGACCGCGGCCGCCGCCAAGCAGGCTGTCAAGGTCATCGACATCAACCTGACCGAAGAAAAATACGCCTTCGGCGTCGACAAGGATCAGCCCGAGCTGCTCGCGCAGGTCAACGACATCATCAAGCAGATCATGGCCGACGGCACGTTCGACACGATCTGTGACCGTTATTTCGGCGACGGTGAACCGGTTGCCGTGACTTCCGCCGCGCTCGACGCTTCCAAGGATCAGCTCGTTGTGGCGACCAACGCCGCGTTTGAGCCTTTTGAATACACCAAGGGCGACAAATACTACGGCATCGACATGGAGATCGCCAAGCTCATCGCCGACAAGACCGGCAAAGAGCTCGTCATCAACAACATGGATTTTGACGCGGTCTGCCTTTCCGTCGGCCAGCACAAGTGCGACATCGCCATGGCGGGTCTGACCGTGAAGCCCGACCGTGAAGAATATGTGACCTTCTCCGATTCTTACTATGAAGCTTCCCAGAAGATCATCGTCAAGGGCGACGATACCACGTTTGACAACTGCAAGACCAAGGAAGACGTGGAAGCCATCCTCAACGGGCTTGACAGCAAAACGATCGTCGGCGTGCAGACCGGCACCACCGGCGAGTTCTACGTCAAGGGCGACGCGGACTGGGGCTTCGACGGCCTGAAGACCGAATGCAAGGGCTACAAAAACGGCTCCCTGGCCTGCCAGGATCTGATCAACGGCAACATCAGCTTCGTCATCATCGACTCCGCACCTGCGGCGGCGATCACCGAAGCGATCAACGAGCTCGCCTGATTTTCAACGCTGTGAACAAAGACTGTATCGGCGATTTCGGTTGCCGATACAGCCTTTGTGTTTGATAAACGCGCATCATTCCCAGGGAAAGGGTGCGGAAGCCAACCGGCCCCGGTTGCTGCCCGCCAAGGTTTTCACGCATGAATTTTGATAAAAAAATCGACAAATTCCTCGAAACGTTCATCCAGTACGGCGGCTACAAAGAGGTGCTGCTCGGTCTGTCGAACACGGTGAAGATCGCCGTGATCGGTCTGCTCATCGGCATCGTGATCGGCACGCTCATCGCGACCGTCCGCGTGGTGCCCAAATACAAGGTCCTGCCCCGTATCCTCAACGGCTTCTGCTCGTTTTATGTGGGGCTGTTCCGCGGCACGCCCATGGTGGTGCAGCTGCTGGTGTTCTATTATGTGGCGCTTCCGCTGATGAACCTGCGGCTCGATTCGGTCACGGTTTCCATCATCGTGTTCGGTCTGAACAGCGGCGCCTACATTTCCGAGATCATGCGCGGCGGCATCCAGAGCGTGGATGAAGGCCAGATGGAAGGCGGGCGCAGCGTGGGCTTAAGCTTTGCCACCACGATGATGCGCATCGTGATCCCGCAGGCGGTCAAAAACATTTTGCCGACCATGGGCAACGAGTTTATTGCCCTGATCAAAGAAACCTCGGTGGTTTCGTTCGTCGGCGCCGCCGACCTTTACAAGGCGTTCAACTACATCGGCACGAACAGCTACGAGTTTATGGTGCCCTATCTGGTCATGGCGCTGATCTACATCGTCATGGTCTGCCTGATCACGCTGATGATCAAACTGATGGAAAGGAGCCTGAACAAGAGTGCTCGAAATCATTGACTTAAAGAAGAGCTTCGGCAAAAACGAAGTGCTCAAGGGGATCAGCCTGACCATCAACAAGGGCGATATCGTCGCGGTCATCGGTCCGTCCGGCTCCGGCAAATCGACCTTCCTGCGCTGCATCAACTGCATGGAGGATCCCACCGGCGGCAAGATCATCTTCAACGGCGTGGATATTGCCGATCCGAAGGTGGATATCAACATCCACCGCCGCAAGATCTGCATGGTGTTCCAGCACTTCAACCTGTTCAACAACAAAACCGTGATCCAGAACATCATGCTTTCCCCGGTTTTGTGCGCGAAGCAGGATCGCCGCAGGGCGCTGCGGTATAACCTGTTCCACAAGGATAAAAAGCCGGTCAGAAGCGTGGCCGACATCAAAAAAGAGGCGCGCGCCAACGCCGAGCGGCTGCTGGAACGCATCGGCCTGTCCGACAAGGCCAACGTCTACCCGTCCACGCTTTCCGGCGGGCAGAAGCAGCGCGTGGCCATCGTTCGTTCGCTGGCCATGAACCCGCAGGTGATGCTGTTTGATGAGCCGACCTCCGCGCTCGACCCCGAAATGGTGGGCGAGGTGCTCGATCTGATGAAGGAGCTGGCCGCCGAGGGCATGACCATGGTGGTCGTGACCCACGAAATGGGCTTTGCGCGCGAGGTTGCCAACCGCGTGCTGTTCATCGACGAGGGCGTGATCATGGAGCAGGGCGCCCCGGCGGAATTCTTCGGCAGCCCGAAATGCGACCGGCTCCGGGATTTTCTCGCCAAGGTTCTGTAATCTTTGATTATTGCCGATAATCATTGACAAGCGATTTTTGTCGTTATATAATGATTAAAAAATATAAGGAGTGAGTGATTATGCCACTTGTAACCACAAAAAAAATGTTTCAGGATGCGTATGAAGGCGGCTACGCCATCGGCGCGTTCAACGTCAACAACATGGAAATCATTCAGGGCATCGTTCAGGCCGGTCAAAAGCTGAATGCGCCGCTGATCCTTCAGGTTTCCAAGGGCGCCCGCAAATATGCCAACCACACTTATCTTGTCAAGCTCGTTGAGGCTGCCGTTGAAACCACCGGCCTGCCCATCGCGCTCCACCTTGACCACGGCCCCGATTTTGAAACCTGCAAGAGCTGCATCGACGGCGGCTTCACCTCCGTGATGATCGACGGTTCTCATTTCCCCTATGATGAAAACGTCGCCATGACCAAAAAGGTTGTTGAATATGCCCATGCGCACGGCGTTGTCGTCGAAGGCGAGCTCGGTCAGTTGGCCGGCATCGAAGACGACGTGAACGTCAGCGCGGAAGACGCTTCCTACACCAAGCCCGAGCAGGTGCAGGATTTCGTCGAAAAAACCGGCGTGGATTCGCTGGCCATCGCCATCGGCACCAGCCACGGCGCTTACAAATTC
>CAMJHI010000213.1 GCA_946405475.1 uncultured Clostridia bacterium | reverse complement strand
CCCTTTTGCCGAAAGCCGTCGTAAACATTGGCCACGAACGGCGGGTAAACATCGCCGCTTCCGCCGCCGCCTTTGATGTATTCGATCGTTGCTTTGCCAAACAGCGCAAGCTTCGCGCCGTTAGGAAGAGGCAAAGCGTTGTTCTTGTTCTTCAAAAGCACCATGCCCTCTGCCGCCGCCTGACGGGAGAGGGCAATGTGTTCATCACATGCGGTCACCCGCCTGCCGTCGTTCCCCAACGGCAGACAGGGTTGATACCGTAATCTTGCATATTTATTCATTTCTTAACTCCAAAGCGGATCACAGATCGCAGTTGTTGACGGTGCGCGGGAACGGGATGACGTCACGGATGTTGGACATGCCGGTCAGGTACATCACGCAGCGCTCAAAGCCAAGGCCGAAGCCGGCGTGACGCGCCGTGCCGTATTTGCGGAGATCCAGATAAAAGCCGTAATCCTCCGCGTTGAGGCCAAGCTCTGCCATGCGGGCGGTGAGCTTGTCATAATCGTCCTCACGCTGGCTGCCGCCGATGATCTCGCCGATGCCGGGTACGAGGCAATCCATCGCCGCCACCGTCTTGCCGTCGGGATTCAGCTTCATATAGAACGCCTTGATCTCCTTCGGGTAGTCGGTGACGAACACCGGGCGCTTGAATATTTTTTCAGTCAGGAACCGCTCATGCTCGGTCTGCAGGTCGCTGCCCCAGTGCACAGGATATTCAAATTCATCGTTGTGCTTGGAAAGCAGCTCGATCGCTTCCGTATAAGTCACGCGGCCGAAATCGGAATTGACCACGCCGTTGAGCCGTTCGAGCAGCCCTTTATCGATGAAGCTGTCGAAAAACTTCATTTCTTCCGGCGCGTGCTCCAGCACGTAGCGAATAACGTATTTGAGCATATCCTCGGCAAGCCGCATATCGTCGCTCAGATCGGCAAAGGCGATCTCCGGCTCGATCATCCAAAACTCGGCCGCGTGGCGCGTCGTGTTAGAATTTTCGGCGCGGAAGGTCGGACCGAAGGTATAGATGTTGCGGAACGCCATGGCGTAGGTTTCGCCGTTGAGCTGACCGCTGACGGTAAGGTTGGTGGACTTGTTGAAGAAATCCTGCGAATAATCCACGCTGCCGTCGTCGTTCTTCGGCACATTCTCCATGTCGAGCGTGGTCACGCGGAACATTTCCCCCGCGCCCTCACAGTCGCTGCCGGTGATGAGCGGCGTATGGACGTAGACAAAGTTGCGCTCCATAAAAAAGCTGTGGATCGCAAAAGCGATCAGCGAGCGCACACGAAAAACCGCCTGGAACGTATTGGTTCTGGCGCGAAGATGCGTGACAGTGCGCAGATATTCCAGCGAATGGCGCTTTTTCTGCAATGGGTAATCGGGCGTGGAGGCGCCTTCGATTTCGACCTCGTCCGCCTGAATTTCAAACGGCTGCTTGGCGTCGGGCGTTGCCACAAGCGTGCCGCGCACGATCAGCGCAGAGCCGACGTTGAGCTTGGACACGCGGTCGAAGTTATCCATTGTGTCGTGAAAAACGACCTGCAGCGGCTCAAAAAACGTGCCGTCATTAAGCACGATAAAGCCGAAGGCCTTGGAAGCGCGCACGCTGCGCACCCAGCCGCAGACCTCAATTTTTTGATCAAAGTATTTTTCACGGTGTTCAAACAGTTCCCGAATGGTGATGATATCCATGGTCGTAACCTCTCAGTTTTTCTTGTTTCTCATGCGGCCGTCTTTTTCATAAGCGGCTTCCACGGCGCTGTGCACGGCGTGGGCAAAGCCGCATTCATCCAGCTTCGCCACACCCTCAATGGTCGTTCCGCCGGGGGAACAGACGCGGTCGATCAGTTCATAAGGATGCGCGTCGCTTGCCAGGATCTGCTGTGCGCTGCCCTTGACGGTCTGCGCCGCGATCTCAAGCGCCAGCTCCTTTTTCATGCCGAATTTTACCGCCGCCCGCGCCAGCTCATCGATATATTGATAAGTAAACGCCGGCGCGCAGCCCCCGATGACGCCGAAAATGGCGAACATCGCTTCATCCATTTCATACGCGCCGCCGAAGGAGCGGCAAAAGTCAATCAGCGTCGTTTTTTCTTGCGCCGTAACGCAGTCGTTGCAATATACGGCGGTCGCCGCGCCGCAAACGGACGCGTTGATGTTGGGCATGATGCGCGCCGCGCGCGCGCTGTAACCCAACAAATCGGTGATAAATGACAGCGGCGTACCGGCCGCGACCGAAACGACAAACGGATCGGCCGCCGCGAACACAGCCTGATTCTGCGCGATCAGCGCCGGAATATCTTTTGGCTTAACGGCAAGGATCACCATGCCGCAGGTGCGGATCAATTCTTCTGCGCTGTCAACAGCTTGCACGCCGAGCGGGCTGACCGCCTCAACGCACGGCGCAAAAACATCGTATGCAAAGAATTGATGCTGTTTAAAACATTCGGTTTGGGAACAACCCCGCACCAATGATGATGCGAGGTTCCCCATGCCGATAAAGCCTATTTTCATTCTGCCGCCTCTTCTGCCGGGATGTCGGAGGTGCAGTGCGGGCATTTGACAGCGTCGATGGCGATTTCACTGCAACAGAACGGGCAGGTCTTGGTGGTGGGAGCTTCTTCCTTTTCTTCGGGCTTCTTTTCAAATTTGGCGCGAACGGCATTGATGCTCTTGACCAGCAGGAAAATGACGAACGCCATGATCAGGAAATTGATGACGGCGGAAATGAAGTTGCCGTAATTGATGGTGGCTACGCCGGCTTCCTGCGCGGCGGCAAGCGTTTCGTATTTTGTGTCGCCGCTGAGCTGGATGAACAGATTGGAAAAGTCGATGCCGCCGGTGATAAGGCTGATGACGGGCATGATGACGTCGGCTACCAGAGAATCGACGATCGCCTTGAACGCGCCGCCGATGATAACGCCGACAGCCAGGTCAATGACGTTGCCTTTGGTGATGAACTCTTTGAATTCAGCGATAAAACCCTTGGTTTTTTTCATGTGAACACGTCCTTTACAGATTTTTTTGGATTATACCACACCTTGTCTGACTTTTCAAGTTTGTAATTGACTAATCCGTAAAAATATGATAAAAATAAAAGGAATCAACGAAATGAGGCGGAAAAATGCTTTTAGCAGTCGATATCGGCAACACCAACGTAACACTCGGCGTTTTTAAAGAGGATACGCTCACGTTTGTCACGCGCTTTGCCACCCGACGGGAACGTACCAAGGACGAATACTCTTTTGAGCTGCTCAATATGTTCAGCCTCAACAGCATTCACCCGGCCGAGATCAACGGCGCCGTGATCAGCTCCGTCGTGCCGGAGATCACGTTTGCCGTGGGCGGCGCGATCGAGATCGTGACCGGCTGTCAGCCGCTGTACGTTTCGACCAAAGGGAACACGGGGCTGACCATCTGCACCGACACGCCCGACCAGCTCGGCGCGGATATGCTCATCGGCTCGATCGCCGCGATGGCCAAATACCCCCTGCCCTGCCTTGTGATCGACCTGGGCACCGCCACGAAGCTGTATGCCGTTGGCAAAGAGCACACCTTTTTGGGCTGTACCATCGCCGCAGGCGTCGGCGTTTCGGTCAAAGCGCTCACCAGCGTTGCCTCGCAGCTGCCCGCGTTCAGCATCACGGCGCCCGAAAAAACCATCTGCACTGAAACGTTCAGCTGCATGCAGTCCGGCACGGTGTTCGGCACCGCCTGCATGATCGACGGCATGATCGACCGCTTTGAAAAAGAGCTCGGCTGCCCGTTTGCCAGCGTAGTAGCCACCGGCGGCTATTCCATCCCCATCGTCGGTCACTGTCAGAAAGAGATCGTCATGGATTATAATTTGGTGTTGGACGGCTTGAGAATATATTATCGGAACAATGCATAAATTGTGAGCGTCAGGGCTCGTTGACGCCGCCAAATCGAATTTTTACAATTTTTTGAAAAAAGGTGTTGACAAACCAGTTGTTGTGTTGTATACTCTTCATCGCCGCTGAAAAGCGCACGACGTGGGAGCATAGCTCAGCTGGGAGAGCACTTGCCTTACAAGCAAGGGGTCACAGGTTCGAGCCCTGTTGTTCCCACCAACGAGATGGCCCGGTAGTTCAGTTGGTTAGAACGCTAGCCTGTCACGCTAGAGGTCGACGGTTCGAGCCCGTTCCGGGTCGCCATTTTAATATGCCTTTGTAGCTCAGTTGGTAGAGCAGAGGACTGAAAATCCTCGTGTCGTTGGTTCGATTCC
>CAMJHI010000212.1 GCA_946405475.1 uncultured Clostridia bacterium | reverse complement strand
GGATGAGCACCATCAGGATCAGGGACAGCGAAGCGCCGAGGTTGAAGTTGTTGACGCTCTGGAACTGGCTTTCGATGGCGTCGCCGATGAGCAGAAAGCTGCCGCCGCCGAGCTTTTGAGAAATGTAAAACGTGCTGACCGACGGCACGAACACCATGGTGATACCCGAAACCACACCGGGCAGGCTGAGCGGAAAGATCACGCGTGTGATCACGTTGAAGCGGTTGCCGCCGAGATCCTGCGCCGCCTGGATCACGTTATGATCGAGCTTTGACATGACCGTATAGATCGGCAGGATCATGTAAGGCAGGTAATTGTAAACCATGCCGAGCACGACGGCGCCGCCCGTGTTGAGAAAGCCGTTCGGCGTGCCGAGACCGACCAGAGTCAGCAGCTTATTCAGGATGCCGTTGCGCTCAAGGATGAGCATCCATGAATAGGTTCGGATGAGCAGGTTCATCCACATGGGCAGCATCACGAGCAGGATCATCATGCGCTGCGCGTTTCCGCTTTTTTGCGAAAGGAAATAGGCAAACGGATAAGCCAGCAAAAAACAGATGGCGGTGGAAATCAGACCGAACCACATCGACAGCCCGATGGTTGGCAGATAATCGCGCAGCAAAAGAATGCTGTCGAGCGAAAACTGCCCGTTTGCGTTGGTAAAAGCGTAATAAATGACAACGAGCAGCGGGATGACGATGAACACGACGGCCCAGACCATGTGGGGCGCGGCCGCGGCGCGAGCAAAAAGAGACGCTTTTTTCTTCATGCTCATTCCTCCTCGGTCATATCGACGGAGGCGTCGGATAATTCGTCAAACTCCTCACTGAACGAGCTGTAATCGCCGTACAGACCGGAATACTCGCTCTTCTTCATTACGTGGATGGCGTCCGGCTCGATCTTTAAGCCAATATATTTGCCGACCTCGTGGAATTCGGTGGTCTGGATCATCCACTTGAACCCGCCGATGTCGACGATGATCTCAAAGTGAACGCCCTTGAAGGTGACCGAGGTGACCTCGCCCTTGAGCATGCCCTGCTCCGGCGCGCACACGATCACATCTTCGGGCCGCACGACGACGTCGACGCTTTCGTTGGGGGCAAAGCCTTCGTCCAGACAATCAAAGCGCTTGCCCGAAAAATCGACGACGAAATCCTTGCGCATCACGCCGTCGAGGATATTGCTTTCGCCGATGAAGTCCGCCACAAAGGCGTTTTTCGGCTCGTTGTAAATGGTGATGGGCGACCCGATCTGCTGAATGACGCCGTTGTTCATCACCACGACCGTGTCGGACATGGAAAGCGCTTCCTCCTGATCGTGCGTGACATAAATGAACGTGATGCCCATTTGCTGCTGGATGTTCTTCAATTCGTTCTGCATATCCTTGCGCAGCTTCAGATCGAGCGCGCCGAGCGGTTCATCCAGCAACAGAACGCGGGGGTGATTCGCCAGTGCTCTGGCAATGGCGACGCGCTGCTGCTGACCGCCGGAGAGCGACTGGATGTTGCGCTTTTCAAAGCCCTTGAGGTTGACCAGCTCAAGCATCTGCTCCACCGTGCGGGCGATTTCTTCCTTCCCTGCCTTTTTGATGCGCAGACCGAACGCAATATTCTCAAAAACGTTCAGATGCGGAAAAAGCGCATAACGCTGAAAAATGGTGTTAACCTGCCGTTTGTGCGGCGGTACACCATTAATCTCTTTATTTTCAAAAATAACCTTTCCATCATCCGGCTCAATGAAGCCTGCGATCACGCGAAGCGTGGTCGTTTTGCCGCAGCCGGAAGGACCGAGGAGCGTAATAAACTCCTTGTCACGAATGTAAAGGTTCAGATCTTTCAATATTGGTTCTCCGTCAAAAGAAACGGATATATGTTGCAGATCAATGATGACGTTTTCTTTCAATTTACAGCCCCTCTCTGAAATTCCATTTATAGATATAAATATAGAGCGAAACCCGGGAAAAGTCAACATATTTTTGAAAAAAGCGTCACAATTTTGAACGCATACCGAAACAAAGCCGGAAAACGCCGCTTTTTTCGTTTTAGCTCTGATTTGCTCCTTAAAAACAAGAAGAGCGGATCGGCCAACGACAGCCGAAACGCTCTTCTGACCGGCTTATTCAGCCATTTTTTCGATCATTTGCAGAATTCTGATCACGCAAATTTCCAGATCTCCTCTGGTCAGCCGGCCGTCAAGCAGACCTGCTTTGAGATCCTCCGGGTAGCCGACGGGCATTTTCATGTCGTTCCCCGCCAGAACCTCCTGCACCGGGTCGTTCTTGACGCCCCAATCCGTTTCGACCATGCCCCGGAATCCCCACTCGCCGCGCAGGATGCCGGTGATCAGCTCGTAGTTTTCGGAGGTGTGCTGCCCGTTGATGAGATTGTAAGATGTCATGATCGTCCACGGATCGGCTTCCTTGACAGCGATCTCAAAGCCCTTGAGATAGATCTCGCGCAGCGCGCGTTCCGACAGCCTTGAATCGCTCCCGTAACGGTTCACCTCTTTGTTGTTGCAGGCAAAATGCTTGAGGGAAACGGCGACCTTGGCGGATTGAATGCCGCGCACCGCGGCGGCGGCCGCCTTGCCCGCCAAAAGCGGATCCTCGGAATAATACTCAAAATTGCGTCCGCACAGCGGATCGCGGTGAATGTTCATTGCGGGCGCCAGCCAGATGCCGATGTTGTTTTCACGGATCTCCATCGCGGCGGCACGCCCGACCCGGTAAATAAGATCGACGTCCCAGGTGGCGGCCAGCAGCGTTGCGCACGGCCACGCGGTGGTCGGAATGCCGGTGTCCTTGGCCAGACGCAGGCCGGCCGGTCCGTCCGCCGTGGCGGCGGCGGGCACGTCAAGCCGCTTCAAGCCGCCGAAGCAGCCGGTGTTGGCCACACCCGTCGGCGGCTGACCGCCGACAAAATCCATCAGCTCCTCATCCGTGAACTGACTGACAAATTCAGCCATCGTGCAGCTTTGGCCGACGTCGTCAAATCTGACAAGGTCGTTCGGCACCTCGGAACAGCTTGCCGCGTGCGCGCCGTTGGCGTGATGCTCTTCCCCCATCGGCAGCGGCTCGTAGCTGCCGTCGGCCAGCAGGCGTCTGGGCAGCCGGAACGGACGGCAAAGCTGCGACAGTTGTTCCGTCACGCGGTCTTCGCTGACGGTGTAAACATAAGCGAGCTTATTCGCGTCGGCGGAAGACGTGCCGAGGAAGAACGCGTACTCCCCTTTTTCCAGCACATAGGCCGATTTAGCGATCTTGCCCAGATCGTCAAAGCTCGCCATGCTGTTGACCGTAAAGCTCAGCGCGACGGTTTCACTTTCGCCGGGCGCAAGCAGCTTGGTTTTAGCGAAGGCGGCGAGCTGCAAAGCGGGCTTGCCGAGCTTGCCCTGCGGCGCGCTGTAATAAAGCTGAACCACTTCCCGGCCGCTGAAAACTCCGGTGTTGGTAACGCGAACAGCCGACGTGATCACGCCGTCACTTTCGCCGCATATGACGCCGTCCAGCGAAAACGTGGTGTAAGACAGCCCGAACCCGAACGGATAGCGGATTGCTTGCGCCGCGCCGGGGATCGTGGCGAAATAACGGTAGCCGACGTAGATATCATCGGTATAATTGACGTAATGCATGTCCTCGGTGAAATCCGACTTGGACGGATAGGCGTCGTAAGATCTGGCGATGGTGTCCGGCAGCTTGCCGCAGGGGCACACGTCGCCGCACAGCACGTCGGCAATGGCGGCGCCGCCCGCCATGCCGCCCTGCCAGCCCAGCAGGATGGCGTCGACCTGTTCGTTATCAGCGAGATATTCACAATCGAGAACCGCACCGCTGTTGAGCACCACAATGACCTTGTTGAAGCGCGCCCCGACCCGGTCGATCAGATCGCGTTCCAGATCGGACAGATAATAATCCCCGGGGATCGGTCTGCGGTCGGTGCCCTCGGCGGAAAAACGGCTGAGCGTCACAATGGCCGTGTCAGCAAAAGCAGCAGCCGCGTCGATCAGCTCATCCGGCACAGTGGCCTCTTTCACGTGCATGGCGTTGAAGGTATCGTAGGTCATATCATCGCGCTTCTGGCAGAATTCCATGGCGTTGACGATATCCCACGTCGCGTTGATCTGCTCGTCGGTCAGAACGTTCTTTTGCTCTTCTTCAACGTATTGACGGTAAAAATCGATCAACGGCTCATAAACGGCCGTGCGTTCGCCCTTTTGCCGAAAGCCGTCGTAAACATTGGCCACGAACGGCGGGTAAACATCGC
>CAMJHI010000211.1 GCA_946405475.1 uncultured Clostridia bacterium | reverse complement strand
GTATGACCGTGGAGGACGCGCTGCTCAAGCTGAAAACCGAACCCTTTGCCGACATCGGCTTTGCCAAGCTCGACCTGCACCGCGCCGTGCGGCAGGGGCAGCCCGAGGTGATCTACGGCGCGGGCAAAACGCCCGGGCAGATCGCCGCCATCGTCGCAGCCATGCGGGGCAGGGGGCAGACGCGGATTTTAGTCACCCGCCTGTCGCCGGAGGCGGCGCAGACCTTCGCCGACGACGCGGCGTTCCATTTTTGCCCGGAAGGGCGGGTCGGTCTGTTCGGCGCCATGCCGGAACCGGACGGGATCGGGAAGATCGTCATCGCCACCGGCGGCACGAGCGATATCCCCGTGGCGGAGGAGGCGGCGCTGACGGCGCAGTGCTTCGGCAACGAGGTCGTGCGGCTGTACGACGTGGGCGTGGCCGGACTGCATCGGCTGCTGGCGCATCTGGAAGAGATCATGTCCGCGTCGGTCATCATCGCTATTGCGGGCATGGAGGGCGCGCTGGCCAGCGTCATCGGCGGGCTGGCGGATTGCCCGGTGATCGCGGTGCCCACGAGCGTGGGCTACGGCGCGTCGTTCGAGGGGCTGTCCGCGCTGCTGTCGATGCTCAATTCCTGCGCCAGCGGCGTGTCGGTCGTCAACATCGACAACGGCTTCGGCGCGGGGTATCAGGCGAGTCTGATCAATCATATGGAGGTCAAAGCATGAAAACGCTTTATCTGGATTGCGGTATGGGCACGGCAGGCGATATGCTCACGGCGGCGCTGCTCGAATTGCTGCCCGACCCCGCTTCCTTTCTTGAAAAGCTCAACGCGCTCGGCATTCCGGGCGTGACGTTTGAAAAAGAACCGTGCGAAAAATGCGGGATCGTCGGCACGCACGTTTCCGTCAGGGTGCACGGCGAAGAAGAGGGCGGCGAAGCACACGGCCACGCGCACGAGCACAGCCATGACCACGACCATGACCATTCTCACGAGCATCATCACCACCATTACCACAGCGGCCTGGAGGAGATCCGCCACATCGTGACCGATCACATGGCGCTGCCCAAGGCCGTGGCTGACGACGTGATGCAGGTCTATCAGGTGATCGCCGAAGCCGAAAGCCGCGTGCACGGCAAGCCCGTGAGTCAGGTGCATTTTCATGAGGTCGGCGCGATGGACGCCATCGCCGACATCACCGCCGTGTGCCTGCTGATGAACGAAATCAAGCCCGATGAAGTCGTCGCTTCGCCGGTTCACGTCGGCAGCGGTCAGGTCACGTGCGCCCACGGCGTGCTGCCCGTGCCCGCGCCCGCCACCGCGCTCATTCTGCAGGGCGTGCCGATCTACGGCGGCGAGATCAAGGGCGAACTCTGCACCCCGACCGGCGCGGCGCTGCTCAAACGCTTTGTGACCCGCTTTGGGCCGATGCCCGCCATGACGGTGGAAAAAATCGGCTACGGCATGGGCAAAAAGGATTTCAGCGCGGCCAACTGCGTGCGCGCCCTGCTGGGCGAAACGGCTGAGGAAGCCGAAGCCATGGTCGAGCTGGCCTGCAACGTGGACGATATGACCGCCGAGGAGCTCGGCTTTGCCATGGAGCGGCTGCTGGACGGCGGCGCGAACGAGGTCTATACCGTGCCCGTCGGCATGAAAAAAAGCCGCCCCGGCACGCTGCTGCGCGTGATCTGCAGCAATCAGGCGGCGCCCGGCATGGTGCGGCTGCTCTATCGGCACACCTCCACCATCGGCGTGCGCGAAACGGCGATCAAGCGCTACGTGCTCGACCGCAAAATCGAACCGGTCGACACGACGTACGGCGAGGTGCGCGTCAAAACCTCCGCCGGTTACGGCGTGACCCGCCGCAAGATCGAATATGACGATCTGGCGCGCATCGCCCGCGAAAACGGCCTTTCCCTCGCCGAAGCGCGAAAACTCATCGAAGGTCAGGGTTGATGGTATGGATCAGCTTCATCAAAAAAAAGAGGAACTGGAGCAGCTTCTCCGTTCTTACGGCCGCGTAGCGGTCGCGTTTTCCGGCGGGGTGGATTCGACCTTTCTGCTCAAGGTCGCCCACGACGCACTCGGCGCAAACGCCGTGGCTCTCACGGCGCAGCCCCGTTCCTTTCCGCAGCGTGAGCGGGAAGCGGCCGCGGCTTTCTGCCGAACGGAAGGCGTGGAACAGATCGTTGTGGCGTTCGACGAGCTGACCGTGCCGGGCTTTTGCGAAAATCCGCCGAACCGCTGTTATCTGTGCAAGCGCGCACTGTTCACCCAAATGCTCGCGGCGGCGCGCGATCACGGCTTTTCGGCGGTCTGCGAAGGCTCCAATCTGGACGATCTGGGCGATTACCGCCCCGGTCTGAAAGCCCTTGAAGAGCTGAACGTCAAAAGCCCCCTGCGCGCGGTCGGGCTGACCAAGGCGGAGATCCGCGCTCTGTCAAAAGAACTCGGCCTGCCCACGTGGGACAAGCCGTCCATGGCCTGCCTGTCCACCCGTTTCGTTTACGGCGAAACGATCACGGCCGAAAAGCTGCGCATGGTCGAGCAGGCGGAACAGTTGCTGCTTGATCTCGGCCTGCGTCAGGTGCGCGTGCGGGTGCACGGCAGTCTGGCGCGCATCGAAGTCGACCCGGCGGAATTTCCGCGGCTCGTCCGGCCGGAAACCCGCGCCCGGGTCCACGAACAGCTTGAGCGGCTCGGCTTTTCTTACGTGACGCTCGATCTAGGCGGCTACGTTACGGGCAGCATGAACAAAGGAATCTGAACAATCAAAAAGCGTGTCCTGCTCAAAAAGCAAGGCACGCTTTTGCGCTTGAAAAGCCGTTATTCTGTCGGTGTGCTGATGTATTGATCCTCCCTCGCCATTTTGGAAACCAGCAGGTAGGTGACGAGGAACATGACCGCGACAAAGCCAATGAAAAACAGGGTGCTGACGTTCATACTGATGATGTAATCATACGTGCCGTGCAGAAGAGCGGAAAGAACGAGCGCCAGTGTGCGGAACGCGGCGGCTTCGCCTGCGTTCCCCCGATAATCGTGCTTTTTGGCGATGCCGTAAAAAGCGCCCATAAAAACGCCGAAGCTGGCGTGGCCGGGAATGGCTGTCAGCGCGCGCACGAGCGCCGTGGAAAGGCCGTAGGCCATGACGTAGCTGATGTTTTCCCACAGGGCAAAGCCGAGCGACACGAAAACCGCGTAGACCACGCCGTCATACTGGCAGTTGAATTCCGGCGAACGCCACGTTTTTCGCTTGAGCAAAAAGTACTTGGCGCCCTCTTCCGAAAAGGCGACGATGCCGAAATACAGGATCACGTTGTAAAGCGGGCTGTCCTGCGCAACGGTCAGGTCGAGCAGCGCGCTGAAAACCTTTTCCAGCACCAGCGCGATCAGCGCGGAAAAGATGCCGGCCTTGATCAGCCGCCACAGCATGGCGGGCGATTCCTTTTCCAGCCGGTCGGAACGATAGGTCTTGATCATCAGCAGCACGGCCGGTATCACGGCAGCCAGCACCAAAACGTAATTGTAAGAAAACAGGGTCGGTAACAGGAAGTAAAACATGATGCGTCCTCTTTATTTGGCGGATTTTGCCATGCTCTCCCGCTCGGCGATCAGCCGCAGAAGCTGTTCGCCCACCGAGCGGGTCAGTTCGTCGTCGCCCGCGGTGACGGCGTCGGTCAGCACGGAAAGGCTGGATTGGATCTTCGCTTCCACGTCGCCGAGCTGCGCCGTGCTGGATTTGTTGGCGTAGCGCATCGCTTCATACACCTTGTTGGCCGTCGCCTTGCCCTCATCGGTTCTGGCTCTGGCACTCAGACCCTCGGCGGCCGTGGTCATCTGTTTGACGAACGCGGTGTTTACGGCGACCTTCTGGCCGATGTCCTGCACGGCGGTCGCGGCGGTGTCGGCTTTGACGACCGCAATGGCGAAAAAGCCGAGGATGAGCACGGCGGCCAGGATCGCCACCGGGAACGGCACGCCCGGAATGAAGGCGAGCGCGGTGCAAACCAGCGCCGTGACGATCACGCAGGATTTGCCCAGCGACAGCAGGGGCATGTGCAAAAACACTTTATCTTTGTTTTCTTCGTTGAGGCATTTGTAGCCCAGCCCGAGCTGGATCAAAAAGGCGGCCAGCACGGCGACGTAGCAGATGATGAAGGTCGCGTCGATTTTTTTGCCGGGGATGAGCATGGCCGCGACAAACGCGAACACGCTGAACATGATCACGCCGATCAGCCAGATGATCGCAAAATTCTTAAAATATTTTTTCATAATAACCTCCAAATCAATGCGGAA
>CAMJHI010000210.1 GCA_946405475.1 uncultured Clostridia bacterium | reverse complement strand
TGATCGCAAAATTCTTAAAATATTTTTTCATAATAACCTCCAAATCAATGCGGAAGGCGAAAGGCGGAAGGCGAAATTGAGGGTCGCTTCGCTCCGATTGAATTATGAATTTTTTTGCGTTTTTGTGATGGATTTTAACAGCTTCATCAATTCTCTGCAGTCGGCGTAAATGCTTTCAAAGGCAGCGTCGTCAAGGTAGCCGCTTTCATGCAAAAGCTCAAGCCAGTAGCCGGTTTCGGCGGTTTCCTTGAGCGCAATATTCATCTTTGCATAGAAATCAGCTTTTGTCTGGCCGCATTCAGCTTCGCAGATGTTGGCTCCGATGCTTGTACCGGACTTGAGGATTTGTTTGGATAAAACAAATTCGCTGTTTTCTGTACAGAGATACTTGTAAAGCCGAATGATCCTTAACGCAAACTGCTTTGATTTTTTCAGAACAATGTTGTCGTCATCATTCATTTCGCACTTCGCCTTTCGCATTTCGCCTTATATTTTCGTGCCGCATTCCAGGCAGAACTTCCCGCCCGCGGGCACGTCGGCGCCGCAGTTGGGGCACTTATTGTTCAGCGGCGCGCCGCAGGCGATGCAGAATTTGCCTTTGGGCGTGCTCTCACCGCATTTCGGGCAGGTGATCGTGTCGCTCGCGGGGGCGGCGATCTTTTCGCCGCATTGCAGGCAGAACTTCGCGTTGGCGGGCAGGTCGGCGCCGCACTTCGGGCATTTGACGCCCGGCGCTGCCGTTTGAGCGGCGGGCTGGCTGCCGGTCATGCCGCCGAAGATGCCGCCGATCTGGCCGCTCATGGCCTGCGCCGCCTGCAGTCCGACGCCTAAGCCCACGATGTCGCTCATCGTCGAACCGCCGCCGCTGCCGCCGGAACCCATGCTGCCGATGCCCTCGGCGTAAGCCTTCTGCACCTCGGCCTGTACGTAATCCTTTTTGGTGATGCCCTGCGCCTGCATGACCTGTGCCTCGGCAAAGCCTGCCTGACGGGTCGCTTCCGCCTCGGCCTGCGCGGCGATGATCTGCCGTTCCGCTTCGCGCTTGGCGACCTCGGTCTGCGTGGTCTGCTTTTCCAGCTCGGCTTCACGCTGCGCGGCGTTGATCTGCGCCTGTGCCAGCGCCTGCGCCGTGCGCACCTGCGCTTCGGCCGCGGCCATGCGCGTCTGCAAGGATACGGTGTGCAGCTCGCGGATGCGCTTGAAGTTCGGGTCATCCTCGGGCAGTACGACTGTGGTCAGGTAAAAATTCGGCACCGTCAGACCGTATTCCTCAAACCCGGGCATGACCTTCGCCTTCAGCACGGCGGACAATTCGTCGAGGTGCTCGTCGACCTCCAGAATGTTGAAGCCGCTTTCTTTGATGGCGGCGGTCAGGTTGGATTTGACGGCGGTCGAGATCATGGGGCGGAACGCGCTTTGCAGCGATTTGGTGAAGTTTTCGCCGTTTTCGCCCCAGGCGATGCCGTTCATGGTGCCCACCAGCTTGATCAGCAGCCTCAGCCCGTCGCTCACCTTCAGGTTGAGCGAGCCGCTCGCGCCGATGTCCAGCGGCACGCCGTATTCGGGTTCAAGGTAGCGCACCTTGCTGTCGGTGCCCCATTTCAGATCCATCTGAACGGTCTGATTGATAAAATAAACCTCACAGTGGAACGGCGTTTCGCCGCCGGTGGTGCGGTTGAGGTATTTGCCGATTTTGGGAATGTTCTGCGTTTCCAGCGTGTAGCGCCCCGCGCGGAACACGTCGAGTGCTTCGCCGTTCATGAAGAACACGGCTTCCTGGCTCTCGTGAACGATCAGCTGCGTGAGCGCGTTGAAATCCTCGCAGGGATGCTTCCAGATGAAGGTGCTGTTGTCGCCCTCATATTTGATGATATCCGCAATTCTGGCCATGCTGCCACCTCCGTTATCAGTTGATCTCAATGTTCTGAACCGCGTATTCGAGGCACTTCAGAACAATGTCGTTTCGGGTGCGTTTGGTGTTTTCCGCAATTTCGTCCAGCCTTGAAACAAGGTCGTTGGGCAGGCGCAGCGAAAGCACGCTGCTGTCGCCGCTGAACTTTTTCTGGCTGATGACCAGCTTTTTGTCGTCCATGGCCGTTCCTCCTTTGTAATTGTGATACAATTATACTACAAATGTAATTCGCTTGTCAATGATTTTTCGATTGCTGTTGAAAAACCGCGCTTTTTATGGTAAGATGCCATCAGGAGAGAAAACGAAAGGAGACCGCTTATGGAACGCTGTCAATGCCCGATCTGCGGCGGAACACTGGAGATCAGCCTGCTATCCGGCGAGGCGGTCTGCGAAGCCTGCGGCAACCGCGCCCGGGTCGATTTTGACCGAACCAAGGAATACCGCCGCATTTATCACGAAGCGGAAAAAGCGGCGTGCCTGAACACCGCCGCCGGGTATGCCGAGGCGATCGAGCTGCTGGAATCCATTTCGTTCGTGAAAGAGGCGAAGAGCAAAACGGCGGATTATCAGACCCGCGCTCAGGAGCTGCGCGAACGGCAGGCGGCGCGCAGCAAGGAAGAAAAGGCGAGCGGCAAGCGCGACACCGCGTTCGGCACGGTGCTGATCGTGCTGGTCATCCTCATCGTGCTCGCGGCGCTTGTCGGCGCGTTCGTGGTCGTGTTCCGGCTGGTGCGGGGCGAGCTTTCGCCGCAGATGACCGTCGCGGTCATCGTCACCATCGCCGTGCTGGTCATCGGCGCGATCATCGGCAAAATCAAAGGATAAGCGGAGGCGATCATGGCGCATTTCAAATGCAAAATGTGCGGCGGCACGCTCACGTTTGAGCCGGGCGCGGCCGTGGGCATATGTGACGCCTGCGGGGCCGAGCAGGCTCTGCCCTTGCCGGACGACGAGCCGCAAGACCGTGACGATCCCGCCCACGATGAAATTTATCAAAACGGACTGCAGAGAATGCGTGAGGCCGTCTCCAAAACGGATTATAAGGAGGCGGCGCGCGTTTTCAGTCAGATCAAGGGCTACCGCGACGCCGACGAGCGGGCGAAGGAATGCCGCGAAAAGGCGCAGGCAGCCCGAAAAGACGCGATCTATGCTGACGCCGCGGCAAAAGTGTCGCCCGATTCGATCGCGTCCAACGAGGCGGCGATCCGGCTGTTTGAGTCGATCGCCGATTGGAAGGACAGCCGCGACAGGATCGACGAATGCAAAGCGATCATTGACGAGCTCCGCTATGCCGAAGAACAGGCGGCGGAAGAAAAACGTGCCGCGCGCAAGCGGCTGATGAGCCGCCTCATCAAAATCGCCGCGCTGGTCGCCGTTGCGACAGCCGTGGTTTCTCTTGTGCTGATCAAAGCGGTCATCCCCGCCGGTCAGTACCGGAAAGCGGCGGTGCTGTACAGCGACGGAAAATATGAGGAAGCGCTCGCGGCGTTTGAGGCGCTGGGCAATTACCGTGACTGCAACAGCCGCGTGCGGGACTGTCAGGCGCGGCTGATGGATGACGCCCTGAAAGCGCAGAACGCCGGGCTGAAAACCGCCGCGGTCGGCGCGGTGGTGCGGTTCGGTCTGTATGAGCAGGATAACAATGCGGCAAACGGGCCGGAGGAGATCGAATGGCAGGTGCTGGCCGTTCAGGATTCTTACGCGCTGCTGGTGAGCCGGTATGCGCTGGACTGCCGGGCGTACAATTCCATCAGCGCCGACGTCACGTGGGCGACCTGTTCTTTGCGCCGCTGGCTGAACAATGATTTTCTGAATGCCGCTTTCAGTTCACAGCAGCAGCGCCGGATCGAAGCGGCGCTCATCACGGACACCATGGCACAGATCGTGACGGAGGACGCGCCGCAAGTCACGGAAACGACCACGGAGGAGCTGACAGGGGAGGAAGAGCCGGACGAGGGACCGGCGCCGGTCAGCTACACCAGCGATCAGGTCTTTTTGCTGAGTGTCGCGGAGGTGAAGACATATCTGAAAACCGACGAGGCCAGACGGTGCGCGCCCACGCCTTATGCCATCGAACAGGGTGCGTGGACAAGCGACAGCAGCGTCATCGGCGGCAAGCCGACCGGCTGGTGGTGGCTGCGTTCGCCCGGCGAAACCGCTTATACCGCCGTTTCGGTGATCAGCGACGGCACCATCCTCGCCCGCGGACTCAATGTTTACCACAGCAGCGACTGTGTGCGCCCCGCTGTCTGGATCAACATGGCCGGGGAGCAGGCGGAAACCGGACAGTAAGAAAAAATTGGGCGGAGCCGACCGGCTCTGAAGTGACCCCAAAAAGTTAGACAAAGTTTTAAATAAAACCTTGTGCAAACTG
>CAMJHI010000209.1 GCA_946405475.1 uncultured Clostridia bacterium | reverse complement strand
GAGGATCACGCCGTCGGGCTTTTCCGCTTCGATGACGGAAAGGATCTGCTTGAGAATGTACGCCTGATCGTCCAGCATGGAATACTCGTTGACGCGCTTTCCGAGATGGAGATCGGATAAATGGATCAGTTTCACGGTTTGCTCCCTTCTGAATAGCTCTTAAGATTCAACAATCAGATAACGTGTTTGCACTTTTGGAAATCTGACGGGATCGATCGGCGTTCATTCATCGTAGCTGTCAAACAGATCGCACGAATCATCCTCGTCGTTCTCGTCATCAGAGCCGCCGCTGTCGTCTTCCTCAAAGAACCCCAGCAGGTCAAGGCCGAGGAGCTCTTCAAAAACGCTCGACGTTCCGTCGCCGTCAAAGTCAAAGAAATCACCGAAAAGGCTCATATGAATTTCTCCTTTCTTTCCTCTTGCGTTTTCGCTGTCAGTATAGTACAATTATTGTACCGTTTGTGGTACAATAAAAAAAGAGGGTGAACGCATGGAGCCGCGCTATGAATGGCAGCGCCTGAAAATTCTGTATCTTGCCCGGTTTCTGGAAAAAGAAACCGGCGAAGAACACCCGGTCAGCATCAACGACATGATCCGCGAGCTGGCGCGCTGCGGCATTTCCGCCGAGCGGAAGGCGCTGTATAAAGATCTGGAGGCCCTGCAGCTGTTCGGGCTGGATATCATCAAAACCGGCGGCCGGAAGGCGCGGTATTACGTGGGGCAGCGCACGTTTGAGCTGGCGGAGCTCAAGCTGCTGGCCGACGTGATCGCGGCGTCGAATTTTGTGACGGAAAAGAAGTCGCTGCAGCTGATCAACAAGCTGGAAACGCTGACCAACCGCTACGACGCCAAAGACCTGCACCATGAATTCATCGTATCCGACAAGCCGAAAAGCGGCAATGAAACGATTTTTTATTCGGTCGACAGCATCTGGAAGGCGATCGACAAAAACAAAAAAATCAGCTTTCGCTATTTCCGCTACGATCTGAACAAAAACAAAGCGCTGAAAAACGACGGCCGCGCCATCGAGATCAGCCCGCTGTCCCTGCTGTATGAAGAAAAGAACTACTATCTGCTCGGCTATGACACGCAGGCCGAAACGCTCAAGCATTACCGCGTGGACCGCATGCTCAACGTCAGCGTGACGGACAAGGAACGGGAGGGTACCGGGCTGTATACCAAAGAAGAGCTGGCCGGTTACACGCGGGGCGTGTTCGGCATGTACCACGGTGAACTGCAAAACGTCACCCTGCGCATGAAGGCCGGCCTCATCAACGTCATAATTGACCGGTTCGGTCTGGATACGATGGTCATTCCGTCAAAAGACCGGCAGACCTTTGACGTGACGCTGCCCGTTCAGGTGAGCAAGCAGTTTTACGGCTGGGTGTTCGGGCTGGGCAGCGGGGTGGAGATTGTTTCGCCCGCCCGGGTGCGGGATGAGCTGAAGCAGATCTGCCGGGACGTGATGGCGACCAACCAATAAGCAACACGGATTCCGTGACGGCGCCGCCGACTGAAACGCAAGGTCCGTCGGAATTGTCGGCCGCCGCCTTGCAAAGCGCAGCCGTGTTTGTTATAATGACCCCATAAAGGAGTGATCCGCATGAAACTGAAAAAGCTCATTGCCGTTTTGCTGGCTGTGCTGTGCGTGACGACCCTGCTGGCAGGCTGCTTGCAGGTGCCGGAGCCGGACGAGCCGTACACCGAGCCGGAGCAGCAGACCACCGTCGCCCCGCAGACCGACGCGCCCACAAGCGAAGCGCCCACGGACACGCGAACGACCTCACCGCCGACCACCAAAGCGGGGCTCGACAAAAACGGCAGCTATTACAGCCGCGACGACGTGGCGCTTTACATCCACACCTTCGGCCATCTGCCGCCGAACTACATCACGAAAAAGCAGGCGCAGGCGCTCGGCTGGTCGGGCGGCAGCCTTGAAAAATTCGCCCCGGGCAAGGTCATCGGCGGCAGCCGCTACGGCAACTACGAAGGACTTTTGCCCAAAAAGCGCGGCCGCACCTACACGGAATGCGACATTGACACGCTGGGCAAATCGAAGCGCGGCAGCAAGCGCATCGTGTTTTCCAACGACGGACTGATCTATTACACCGCCGACCACTATCAAAGCTTCACGCTGCTTTACGGGGAGGAATGACCATGCAATACGTTTTTCTGGACGGTGACCGCATCCTTTCCAACGCTGACCTGCACGACACCTTCGCCGCCGAGCTGACGCCGGAGGAATCCTACGGCCGCAATCTTGACGCGCTGCACGACGTGCTGACCGACCGCACCGAGCCGCTGGGGATCGTGATCGTGAACGAAGCGCCCCTGCGCGAGCATCTCGGCCGCCGCGCCAACGGCTTTTTCCGGCTGCTGCGCGATTTGCAGGCAGACGGCATTGTGCGCGTGGCGGTGATCGCGCTGGACGCGCCCGCCGCTTCTTGACAAGCCTCTCCCTATCCTACTATAATAAGAATCACGAAGAATCACGCAAAACGCATAAAGGAGAAATCGCTTATGTTCACACAGGATAACGGCAAGATCTGGCTTGCCACCGGCAGCGAACGCGTCTATCTGAACCCCTCCATGGCCAACCGCCACGGCCTGATCGCCGGCGCGACCGGCACGGGCAAAACCGTCACGCTCAAGGTCGTTGCGGAATCGTTCAGCGAAATGGGCGTGCCCGTATTCATCGCCGACATCAAGGGCGACGTTTCCGGCATGTGCCTGCCCGGCCGTGAAAACAAGCATATCCGCCGCTCCATCGACACGATGGGGATCGAAAATTTCAACTATACCGACTTCCCCGTTCACTTTTTTGACGTTTACGGCAAGCTGGGCCACCCCGTGCGCACCACGATTTCCGACATGGGGCCGGAGCTGCTGGCGCGGCTGCTGGGGCTCAATGAGGTACAAAGCGGCGTGCTGCGCATCGTGTTCCGCATTGCCGACGACAACGGCCTGCTGCTGTTGGACCTCAAGGATCTGCGCGCCATGCTGCAGTTCACGGCCGACAACGCGGCCGAATACAAGATCCGCTACGGCAACGTCTCGCCGCAGTCGATCGGTTCCATCCAGCGCGCGCTGCTGACGCTGGAGGATGAAGGCGGCAACATCTTTTTCGGCGAACCGGCGCTGGAGATCGGCGACTGGTTCGACTGGGGCCCGGACGGCCGCGGCATGATGAACATTCTGGAATGCGCCGAATTGTTCCAGCACCCGCTGCTTTACAGCACGTTCCTGCTGTGGATGCTCACGGAGCTTTACGAGCTGCTGCCCGAGGCGGGCGACCTCGACAAGCCGAAGATCGCCTTTTTCTTTGACGAAGCGCACCTGCTGTTCAAGGACGCGCCGAAGGCCCTGCTCGAAAAGGTGGAGCAGGTCGTGCGCCTGATCCGCTCCAAGGGCGTTTCGGTCTGGTTCATCACGCAGAACCCGATGGATATTCCGGAATCCGTGCTCGCTCAAATCGGCAACCGCGTGCAGCATGCCCTGCGCGCCTATACGCCCAACGAGCAAAAGGCCATTCGCGCCGCCGCCCGTTCGTTCCGCGTGAACGAAGCGTTCAACACGGAAATGGTGCTGCAGGAGCTGGCCACCGGCGAAGCGCTGGTTTCGGTGCTGGACGAAAAAGGCGTACCCGGCGTGGTACAGCGCGCCAACATTCTGCCGCCGAAGAGCTCGATGGAAGCCGTGGCGCCGGCCGTGATCGGCACGGTGCTGGCCAATTCGCCGCTGCTGAACAAATACGCCCAGACGCTTGACCGCGAGTCCGCCTATGAGCTGCTCACCGAACAGGCGGAGCAGGCCGCCCGCGAGGCGGAAGAGCTCGCCCGCCAGAAAGAAGAGGAAAAAGAGCGTCAACTGGCCGAAAAGCAGCGTCTGGCCGAAGAAAAGGCCCGCGCTGCCGAAGAGAAGCGCCAGGCCGCGGAAGAAAAACGGCTGGCAAAAGAACAGCGCGAAGCCGAACGCGCCCGGGAGCAAAAGCGCAAGAGCTCCGCTTCCGGCGCCGCAAGCAAAATGGTGAACAAGGCCGCCTCCTCCGCGATGAACACCATCGGCCGCGAAGTGGGAAGACAGCTCATCCGCGGGATCTTCGGCACACTGAAAAAGTAAAAATTGATCAGACAAACACCGGCAGGAAAACGGAGATTCCGCATTCCTGCCGGTGTATTTTTTTGTGTAGGGCACGCATTCTTGCGTGCCGTTTGAGCCGCCAATACAAACGCGGTTTCGATGATTACAACCCCTCAGTCATGCGTTCCGCATGACAGCTCCCCTTGCAGGGGAGCCATGA
>CAMJHI010000208.1 GCA_946405475.1 uncultured Clostridia bacterium | reverse complement strand
TCGGACAGCATCTTTTTCATTGAGGCGGTCGGCAGAGACTGCGTGATTTCGACCGACCGCGGCGACGTCTTCTGCCACAAATCGATCTCGTGGTTTGAAAAAGAACTGGACGGGTTCGGCTTTTTCCGCACGCACCGTTCTTATCTGGTCAACCTCAAAAGGATCACACGGTTTGACTATACCGGCGTCGAGCTGACCAACGGCCGGATCGTTGACCTCAGCTCGCGGAAATACAAAGCGTTTTGCCAATCCTATCTGGAAATGAAGTGAAGCTGTTTTGATCACACGCATCGTCAGCGTTTTGTTTTGGCCCGTGGCGGTCGAAGCCGTAATTTTTCTGCTGTCAGGGGTTCTTGGTTTCGCCCGCCGTGCGAAACAAGCACCGTTTTTTGCCGTTTCAGCCGTGTTTTTTGTGTTGAACACAGCGGCCTCACTGCTGATGAAGGACGCTGCCGCTGCCGCGGAGCTGTCAGACATTCTCGTTGTCGCCGCAACCATGGTGCTGCCGTACCTGGCGCTCGTGCCCAAAAAGAAGCTGACCTTCGCGGTCATCGGCCTTGTTCTCTGCTCGACCGTCGATTACGCCGCTTCGCTGGCGACGTCTTTCGTTGAAACCGAAACCGTGCTGCTGTCCAAAGCCGTCAGCTTTGCGTGCATGGTCGTCTTTTCCATCCTCATCCATGCAGCCGGCCGCAAAAGCAGCCTGCCCGAGGACTTCACCGACACGATCTCGCCGGCCTTTTACGCGGTCGTGTTTGCCGCCGAGTTTTCTTCGTATTATAAAGTCCTTCTGTCGAAGGATTCGTCGTTTTACGTCGGCGTATCCAACGTGCTCACCCTGCTTTCTGCGGCGATGGTCGTGGCCTGCTTCACGTATATCGTGTTTCAGTACGCCAACCTCTCTCACCGCCAAAAGGAAGCGGAACAGCAGCTTGAGGCGGAGCTGAAGCACTATGAGGATATGATGAAAAAGAACCGCGATATCCGGCGGTTCCGCCACGATTACCGCAACAATCTCTTTGCGCTGGGCACGCTGGTCAAAGCCGAGCGGAACGGCGAGGCGCTCACTTATATCGAAGACCTGACGGGCAGGCTGAACGAAACGCAAAGCAGCTTTGTGACCGGCAACTATCTGGCCGACGCCATTCTCGCCGAAAAGGCGGAAACGGCCGCCGCACAGAAAACCGGGCTGACGTTCAGCGGCACCATCCCGGCGCAGGGCATCCGGAACAGCGACCTGTGCACGATGCTGTCCAACGCGCTGGATAACGCGATCCGCGCGTGCGCGGACCAGCCCGGCAGCACGATCACCTTCACTTCGACTGAAAAGCCGGGCGGCGTTGTTTTCGTTTTTTCCAACCCTGTCAAACAGAAAGTGACCATAAAAAACAATGCGATCAAAACGACAAAAAAAGACAGCGCCAACCATGGGTTGGGACTGTCCAACATCAAAAAGGCGGCTAAGCGCTGTGACGGCAGCGTGAAGCTCGACTGCTCGGAGGATACCTTTACGATCAGGATCGGTCTGATCACGAATAAAACGGAGGACGAATGATGAAAACAGGCAAACGCGGTCTTTCCTTATTTTTGGCGCTTCTGATGCTCGTTTCCGCCATACCTGCGGGCGGGCTGATCGTTCACGCCGACGATTCGCCTTATCAGGTGGGCGACGTGATCTCGTTCGGTTCCTATCCGCAGCGCGAGGTCAAAAGCGAAGCTGTGATCGCCGAGCTGGAGGCGCTGGAAAAGGATTGGCAGGATTATCGCCGGGACGTAGGGATGCAGTATGCCGATTTTGATTACAACGGCAGCCGCTACCGCGCGGTCAGGATCGATCGAAGCGTCAACTATTTTCAGCGGGACTGCGGCTTTTTGCCCGGCACGACGCATTATTTCGTTTATCAGCAGATCAAATGGCAGGTGCTTGACCCGGAAAACGGCTACGTGCTTTGCAGCAAGATCCTCGACGCGTCGACCTTTGCCGACAGCTCGTTTCAATACGAAACCGATGATCCGGGCGAACAGATCCGATACAAGAGCAATTATGAATCGAGCTTCATCCGTGACTTGCTGAGCAACGATTTTTATCAAACGGCGTTCACACCGCTGGAGCAGGAGCAGCTTCACGCCGCTCTGATCCCTCATTCCGGCGGCCTGGTGGGCAGCAACAATTCGACGATCGACACCGTTTTTCTGCCGACGCGGCAGGTCATGGCCAACGCCGCTTACGGCTACAACACCAGCGAAACGACGGGCGACGCGACCAGAAGAGCGGCGGAAACGGATTATGCCGCCTGCATGGGGCTTTGCTGCCGTTTTCCGTCCAATCTGAGCTGGAATGATCACAGCCCGTATTACCCTTATCTGAACGCCTACATGCTGGGCACGCCGTTTACGACCAACACCGTTTACTTTGTCGACTGCAACGCGCGTGTTTATGCGGACAGCAGCACGAATTGCGAAACAACGATGCTCGGCGTCCGGCCGATGACGGCGCTGCGTTTATCGGAAGGCTTTCCGGAAACGGAGGCCACCAAGGTCGATGATTATGACTTCGGGGAAGAGGTCACGTTCGGCTCTTACCCGCAATCCCGCGTGACCGACAGCGCGCTGATCGCTTCGCTCGACGCGGTGGAAAAGGATTGGCGGGACGCCGGTCAGTATTTTGCGGAGCAGTTTTGTGATTTTGATTACGAAGGTGAACGCTACCGGGCGCTGAAATACGGCACAAACTTCAACGCGTGGACAGCCAACCCGAGCACGGGTGTGTTCCAGAGAACGGCCTTCAGCGCCGGAACGACGGTATATTTCAAATACGAGCCGCTCAAATGGATCGTGTTTGATCCGGATCAAAAGCTTTTGTACTGCGCCAAATCGATCGACTGCCGCCTGTTTGCCTCAGCCGACGGCGTTGCTTATGCCGACAGCCTCGTGCGCGACTATCTGAACGACGAATTCTATCACACCGCCTTCAACGGCAGCGAGCAAACGAGGGTCGATCCCAGTGAGATCGTTTCCTACAACACGAACGCAGAACTGATTTCCACGACTGACTATCTGTTTTTGCCTTCCCTGGCTGACGTGAAAAACAACGCTGACTTTTTTGACACGCATCACGGTGCCACGGATTATGCGCTGGCTCAGGACAGCACCGCTTTTAGCGGCCAATGGTTCCATCAGTTTTATCTGCGCGATTCCTCCTGCAGCCAGACGCTGTGGACCTACGCTCCGCATGGGGAAATCCACGACATGAGCCAGATCCCGCCGGAGATCCCGGTTTATTCGCCCTCTTTTTTATATCATTACACGCGGCTGCGCAGTGGTTATCTTGAAAAGGATTCCTTCCTGACGGCGCAGGCACAGGGCGTTCAGCCGATCATCCGGCTGAAAAACGCTTTCAACCAGTGTACGCATGCTTATGAATCGGTGGTGACCCGGGAACCGACCTGCGCCAGGATCGGCATCCGATCCTACTGCTGCCTTTACTGCCACGACGTATATCATGAGGCGATCGCTAAGACCCCGCACGACCTGAAGCATTATGAAATTCAAAAAACCTGCTCGCGCGACGGTCTGTCCTTTGATTGCTGCACCATGTGCAAGCGGGTCTTCAACCGAATGGTCGATCCCTCCGCCGGGCACCAATATGTCGACGGCGTCTGCACAGTGTGCGGCGAACGGCAGGAATGGCTTTACACCGAAGCCGACGGCAACATCACGATCACCGGCTACTCAGGCAGCGACCAATCCGTGACCGTGCCGCACGTTCTGGCGGGCAAAACCGTGACCGCGATCGGCCGTTCCGCCTTTGAAAACAACGAAACCGTCACCTACGTCAAGCTGCCGGACACGATCAAGACGATCGGTGAGCGCGCGTTCCGCGGCTGCACCGCGCTGCAGGAGGTCTTTGTCGGCGACGGTCTGCTGAGCCTTGAAACGAACGCGTTTGCGTCCTGCGGCAGCCTCGTCACGGTCTGCATCACCTCGCGCAACGCCGAGATCAAACAAGCGTTTTCCGGCAACGACCCGCGGCTGCTGATCATCGCGCCCATCACCTCCAACACGGAAAACAGCGTCAAGCAGAGCCATTTGCCCTGTTCGGTGTTCTGGCGTTTTCTGGGCCGGGACAACCTGTGTTCGCTCTATGTTTCCGGCGAGATCACGATGTATCAGGATCTGGATTACCACTACTGGCGGGAGCTTGCCGAAAAGTATGAGGACGCCTGCTACTTCTATTTTGACAAAATCATCTTTGAAGGCATCTACCGGCAGGACGTTGACCCGGCGCTGATCGGTGGCGCT
>CAMJHI010000207.1 GCA_946405475.1 uncultured Clostridia bacterium | reverse complement strand
CTGCTGAAGTTTTCTTTGAAAACTCTGTTGCATTTGCTTGACAATCTACCGTGGCGCGGCGTCAGCCGCGACGGAGGGAGTATTCCCCCGCAAACAGAATTTTACCGAAAGAACTCCCTCAGTCGCCTGCGGCGACAGCTCCCTCAGCGAGGGAGCCAAAAAAAACACCACCCGGAACCGGCGTAAGCTTTGCCAATTTCCCGGATGGTTTGCGATCTCAACAAAAAAGGTGGGGAGAGCTTTCCAAAAAGCAACAACCACCACCGCTACCACAAACCAACCGGCAAGTCAACCCATTAAAACAAAAAAAGAGGCAGAACCATGAACTTTGTCCTTCAAGAGGGAACCAAAAAGCCCGCTTATTTACAGCTTTATGAAGCGTTCGCGCGTGAGATCGTGAACGGCGCCTACCCGTTCGGCGCGCGGCTGCCGTCGAAACGAACCGTCGCGGCGGAAACGGGCGTGAGCGTGATCACGGTCGAGCACGCGATGGAGCTGCTGTGCGACGAGGGCTATGCCGAAGCGCGGGAGCGCAGCGGCTGCTTTGTGACCTACCGCACGGATGATTTCACCGGCGTTCCGGCGGTAAAACAAACGCCGGGCCCCAAGCCCATGGCTCAGGTGCCGGCGGAAGCGTTTCCCTATTCGGTTTACGCGCGCACGGTGCGCAAGGTTCTGCTCGATTACGACCGGCAGCTGCTGGCGCGTTCGCCCAACGACGGGTGCGAGGCGCTGCGGCTGGAGCTGTGCGCCTATCTGCTGCGCAGCCGCGGCATTGCCGTGAAGCCGGAGCAGATCATCATCGGCTCCGGCGCGGAATATCTGTATGGCCTGCTGGCGCAGTTGTTCGGGCGGGAACAGCGCTTTGCGCTGGAAGACCCCGGCTACCGCAAGATCCGCGCGGTGTATGAGGCGCACGGTCTTGTCTGCGACCCGCTGCCCCTGCGGGCGGATGGGATCGACACCGACAGCCTGAACAAAACCGAAGCGACCGTGCTGCACGTCACGCCCTTTCACAGCTACCCCAGCGGCGTGACGGCCAGCGTATCGAAGCGCAGCGAATACCTGCGCTGGGCGCGGGCGCGGGGCGGCTTCGTGATCGAGGATAATTACGACTCTGAGCTGACGGTCTCCCGCAAGGCCGAGGAGCCGTTGTTTGCGCTGGCGGGCGGCGAACGGGTGGTGTATCTGAACACGTTTTCGCACACCATTTCGCCGTCGATGCGCGTGGGCTATCTGGTGCTGCCCGCGCAATTGATCGGCCGTTATGCCGAAACGCTCGGCTTTTATTCCTGCACCGTGCCGCTGCTGGAGCAATACGTGCTGGCCGAATTGCTGCGCAGCGGCGAATATGAGCGCCACATCAACCGCGTGCGCCGTCAACGCCGCAAGGCGCTGGCGGAATAAGTCACACCATGTGGCACGCCGCGCAGTTTTCACAATCCGGGAACCGGCTGTGGTCGTATTCAATGCCGTTCTTGTCGTAGTAATCCTTCACGGCGGCTTTGATGGATTCCTCCGCGAGCACCGAGCAGTGCAGCTTGTGCGCCGGCAGACCGCCGAGCGCCTCCACCACCTGCTTGTTGGTCACGGCGAGGGCCTCCTCAATGGTTTTGCCCTTGATCATTTCCGTCGCCATGGAGCTGGAAGCGATGGCGCTGCCGCAGCCGAAGGTTTCAAACTTCACGTCGACGATCACGCCGTTTTCGATTTTCAGATACATCTTCATGATGTCGCCGCACTTGGCGTTGCCGACCTCGCCCACCCCGTCGGGGTTTTCGATTTCGCCCACGTTGCGCGGGTTCATGAAATGATCCATCACCGTTTCGGTATATAATGCCATGATTCTCTCTCCTTACAGAATAAACGCTCTTTTTCCGTTGGTCAGATCGTGCCAGACCGGCGACAAATCGCGCAGGCGTTCCACGATCTTCGGCACTTCGGTCAGGATATAGTCGACATCCTCCTGCGTGTTTGCTTCGCACAGCGACAGGCGCAGCGAGCCGTGCGCCACCTCGTGCGGGCGGCCGATGGCCAGCAGCACGTGGGACGGGTCGAGCGAGCCGCTGGTGCACGCGCTGCCGGAGGAAGCGCAGATGCCCTTTGCGTCGAGCAAAAGCAGCAGGCTTTCGCCCTCGATGCCCTCAAAGCAGAAGTTCACGTTGCCCGGCAGGCGGTTGACGGCGTCGCCGTTGAGCGCGCTGTGCGGGATCCGGGCAAGGCCGTCAATGAGCTGATCGCGCAGAGCGGTCATTTTTTTTGCGTTTTCAGCAAGGGCTTCGACCGCTTCCTTCAGGGCGGCCGCCATGCCCACGATGGCGGGCACGTTTTCGGTGCCGGCGCGTTTGCCGCGCTCCTGCGCGCCGCCCTCGATCAGGGGGGTAATGGGGACGCCGTTTTTCACAAAAAGGGCGCCCACGCCCTTGGGGCCGTGGAATTTGTGCGCCGAGAGCGAAAGCAGATCGACGTTCTGCGCCTGCACGTCAATGGGCAAGTGCCCGACAGCCTGAACCGCGTCGGTGTGGAACAGCACGCCCTTTTCGCGGCAGACCGCGCCGATCTCAGCCACCGGCAGGATCGAGCCGATCTCGTTGTTGGCAAACATGACCGTAACCAGGCAGGTATCGTCGCGGATCGCTTTTTTGACCTGTTCCGCGGTCACGGTGCCGGCGCTGCCCACGGGCAGCAGCTCGATTTCAAAGCCCTGCTTTTGCAGTTTTTGCAGGGTGTGCAGCACGGCGTGGTGCTCGAACGCGGTGGAAACGATGTGCTTTTTGCCCTTTCGCGCGCCAATGGCGGCGGCCGAAATGATTGCCTGATTGTCCGCCTCGCTGCCGCCGGAGGTGAAGATGATCTCTCTCGGGGCGCAGTTCAGGCAGGCGGCCACGGTTTCCCGTGCCTTTTGCAGCGCTTCGGCGGCCGCCTGCCCGACGGAATGCAGGCTCGACGGGTTGCCGTAGCCCTCGGTCAGGAAGGGCAGCATCGCGTCCAGCGCGGTCTGACTCATGCGGGTCGTGGCGGCGTTATCAACGTAAATCATGGTGTTTTTCCTTCTTTTTCAGAGTTTATATCGCAGCAGCTCCGGGTGACACACGGTGCGGAACCGCACGCACTGGCCGCACTTGATGGCGACCTTGGGTGAATTGTTCCAATCCATGATCTCCCAGCCCTTTTTCACGTAATAGTCGGGGATCTTCGCGCTCGCCCAAAGCTCCGTGATCTTCATTTTTCTCGCTTCGGTATAGAGATAATTCAGCAACGCTTCGCCGAGGTTTTCCCCCTGCCGGGAGCTGTCGACGGCGATGCCGCCGATGGCGTAGACGTTGTCGCGGATCTCCAGCGTGATACCGCCGACCAGCTCGTCGGTGTCGGCGTCGATCAGCCGCCACATCTTCACCGTGCCGACGGGCGGCCGGTCGGTGACGTGCACTTCCACGCCGCCCGCGTGGAACAGCGTGGAAAGAGCAAGATAATCGTGTGTTTCCTCGATGAAGTAGGTATGGTTCATGGCAAAGTGAGCTCCCGAGCGTAAAATCCGGCTTCTGTTTTTCAAACGCCGATCAGCTTGCCGAAAAATCTTTCGACAAGCTGTCGGATTCAGACAAAGCAAACAAAGCCGGTCTGATAACGGTATTTTTGGTTTTTTATGGCGTATCTATGCAGCGGACGCCCGCTTTTGCGGCAGGCGCTCCTGCGTTTTCTCATTCTGCGAACAGGGCGGTGGAAAGATAGCGGTCGCCCGTGTCGGGCAGCAGCACCACGATGGTCTTGCCCGCGTTTTCGGGGCGTTTGGCCAGTTCGATGGCCGCAAACGCCGCCGCGCCGGAGGAGATGCCGACCAGCACGCCCTCGCTCTTGCCGATCTCTTTGCCCACGGCGAAAGCGTCCTCGTTGGCTACGGGAATGATCTCATCGTAAACGCCGGTGTTCAGCACCTCGGGCACGAAGCCCGCGCCGATGCCCTGAATTTTGTGCGCCCCGGCCACGCCGGTGGACAGCACCGCCGAGGTGGCGGGTTCCACAGCCACGACCTTCACGGCGGGTTTTTGGGCTTTGAGGTATTCGCCCGTACCCGTGATCGTGCCGCCCGTGCCCACGCCGGCAACGAAGTAATCGACCGCGCCGTCGGTGTCCGCCCAGATCTCGGGGCCGGTGGAATCGTAATGTGCCTTGGGGTTGGCGGGGTTGACGAACTGCCCGGGAATGAAGCTGTCCGGGATTTCGGCGGCCAGCTCGTTCGCTTTTTCGATCGCGCCCTTCATGCCCTTCGCGCCCTCGGTGAGGACGATCTCGGCGCCGTAGGCCTTGA